>JBMSPY010000149.1:0-5778 GCA_049423005.1 Cyclobacteriaceae bacterium | reverse complement strand
TCATGGGTCCAAACGGCTCAGTAAAAAGCACATTAGCCTCCGTCCTTGCCGGACGTGAAGACTATGATGTAACCGAAGGTAACGTTGATTTTCTCGGAAAAAATTTATTGGAAATGGAGCCGGATGAAAGAGCACGCGAAGGCGTTTTTCTGGCCTTTCAGTATCCGGTAGAAATTCCCGGTGTAAGCACCGTGAACTTCATGAAGACCGCCGTAAATAAAGTCCGTGAACACCGCGGCCTTCCAACCTTTGACGCAGTCTCCTTTCTCGCACACATGAAGGAAAAGATGAAACTGGTCGAAATTGACCAAGCACTTCTCAGCCGTTCCCTGAATGAGGGGTTTTCAGGCGGCGAAAAAAAACGTAACGAGATCTTCCAGATGGCCATGCTCGAACCAAAACTCTCCATTCTGGACGAAACCGATTCTGGTCTAGACATCGATGCATTGAAAATTGTGGCCAACGGTGTGAACAAGTTGCGTACTAAGAATAATGCTGTAATCGTGGTTACGCATTACCAAAGACTGCTGGACTTTATTGTTCCTGATTTTGTACACGTTCTCTATAAAGGAAAAATCGTTCATTCCGGAGATAAGAATCTCGCACTTGAGCTCGAAGCCAAAGGCTATGATTGGATCAAGGAAACGGTAAATGCCTAATCAGTCATGAGTACGCTAACCCAATCCACCCTAACTGGAAATCTGCTCGAGGCGATTGAAAAATCAGCTCCATCGACAATGAATAAGACTGCCCTGGAGAACCTCTTAAAATCCGGATTGCCAGGAAGAAAACATGAGGAATACCGGTTTACTCCAATAACAGCTTCTCTTGAAAAACAGTGTCAGTCCGGCATTCTGATCAACACACCAGGAACCTCATCAGCGACACTTCCAGTTATTGCAGGCGCTCATAGGTTCGTGTTTGTGAACGGAGTTTTACAGAATTCCAGCGAACTGCCAACAGGTGTGCGTTTCTCTGAAAACAAAATAGAGAAATTAAGAGACGCCTTTGGTCAGTTGAATGAATCCTTCCGTCAAAGTTCATTGGTTTTGACCTGCTCTGAATCATGCGATCAGGTGTTGCACATCCATCACGAATGCACAACACAAGATCAAGCTTCACTTTCATTTCCTGCCATTCATTTAACCGTTGAACCAGGTGCAGAAATTACCGTGGTTGAAACTCTTCAATTACAAGGAACTGGGTATCACTTCAGCGCACCGGTCATTCAAATGGAGGTGGGCTCTAAAGCCACCTGTCATTACATTCGCCTGCAAAATGCCAGCGGTAATTTGGACCAAGTCTACCATTCGGTCATCCGGCAACAGGAGGACAGTCGTGTACATGCCTTCATCCTTACTTCAGAAGGAAACATTATTCGAAATAATTTTACACTGGAGGTAGATGGAGAGCGAGCAGAAGGAAACTTGATGGGTCTATATCTGTTAAACGGTAAGACTCTTGCCGACAACCATACCGTCGTGGATCACCGCGTGCCAAACGCGAACAGCAATGAAATGTTCAAAGGTGTGATGCAAGGAAACTCCAAGGGTGTTTTCAATGGTAAAATTTTTGTCCGTCAGGACGCCCAAAAGACCAACGCCTTCCAATCAAACCGCAATATTGTTCTCTCCGATTCAGCATCCGTGAATACCAAGCCACAACTGGAAATTTGGGCTGATGATGTGAAGTGTTCTCATGGTTGCACTACCGGACAATTGGATGATGAGGCCTTATTTTATCTGGAAAGTCGCGGCATCGACAAGCCAACCGCCCAATCCATGCTACTTGATGCGTTTGCAGGCGAAGTGATTGAGAAAATTGCTTCCGATTCACTGCGCGAATACGTTCGGGAGTTGGTTCTAAAAAAAATTGACTCGCTAAAATGAAAATTACCTCACCGGAAATTCTAAACATACGATCGGAGTTCCCGGTGTTGGATCAGCAGGTGAATGGACATCCGCTGACTTATTTGGATAACGCAGCTACGACCCAAAAACCGCAGCGCGTTATTGATGCCTTGACCAATTACTATTCAAAAGACAATGCCAATATCCACAGGGGTATTCATACACTTGCGGAACGCGCTACAAAAGCTTTTGAACAAACCAGAACGTCCCTGGCTCAATTTATCCATGCCGCTGAGAAAGAAGAAATAATCTTTACCCGTGGTGTAACCGAGTCAGTGAATCTGGTCGCCGCATCATTTGGAAAAGCCTTTATAAAATCAGGTGACGAAATCATACTATCAGGACTGGAACACCACAGCAATATTGTGCCATGGCAACTCATGGCCGAAGAACGAGGCGCAATCATAAAGGTTATACCCGTGCATGAAGACGGAACGCTGGACTTACCTGCCTACCACCATTTACTCAGCAACGGAAGAACCAAATTGGTGGCTGTAAACCATGCCTCTAATGCACTCGGAACAATTAATCCAGTCAGGGAAATCATATCAGCTGCCCATCAGAATGGTGCAGTTGTGTTTATTGATGGGGCACAAGGAGTTGCTCACCTGCCAGTTGATGTTCAAGTGTTGGACTGTGATTTCTATGCCGCTTCCGGTCATAAAATGTACGGACCAACCGGTGTCGGATTTCTTTACGGAAAAAGGAAATGGTTAGACGCGATGCCTCCTTGGCAATCGGGAGGTGAAATGATACGCGAGGTCCGATTTACCAAGACCACATTCAACGATATCCCCTATAAGTTTGAGGCTGGAACACCAAACATTGCAGATGTTGTTGCACTCCATGAGGCTATCCAGTTTATTCAGACGCTGGGCAAACCGTTTATAGCGGCTCATGAAGGCGATTTACTGACGTATGCCGCAAATCTTTTACAGGATATAAAAGGCATACGCTTTTTTGGTCAGGCTGCAGAAAAGGTCAGCGTCCTCTCCTTTACCATCGATGGCCTGCACCATTTTGATGTAGGTCAATTGCTGGATGCTAAGGGAATTGCCGTGCGCACTGGGCATCATTGTACGCAACCTTTAATGGAAAGATTTGGAATTGAGGGAACCATTCGGGCCTCTTTTTCCGTTTATAACACTTTTGAGGAGGCTGAAGCCTTGGCTTCTGCTTTGAAAAAGATAACCGAAAAGATTAAATGATGACCCCCGCTGGCTTACAGGATGAAATTGTTAGTGAATTCCAGACATTGGGTGGAGATCTGGAGATGACCTTACATTATCTGATGGAGCTTGGAGAAAAACTGGCGCCGTTTGATGCCTCTGAAAAAACTGAGACCAACATCGTTAAAGGTTGTCAATCAAAGGTATGGTTGACAGCGAGCCTACAAGGACAAGTCATTCATTTTAATGGCGACAGCAACACAGCTATAACCAAAGGTTTGGTTAGTCTGTTAATTCGGATTTTTAATGGCCAGACACCACAACAAATCTTGGATACTGAAATCACCTTTCCTTCACGCATTGGTATGGACCGTTTTATCGGAACGCAACGATCCAATGGCTTTGCAGCTATGATCCAACAGTTCAAACGATATGCCATTGCTTTTAAGACCCTCCAGCAAACAGTATAATTGATGAGCATGGAAGAAACGAGTACTGAAAATAAAACAACCGATCTCAGATCACTGGTGGTGGCTGCCATTAAGACCGTTTATGATCCAGAAATACCTGTCGATGTATTTGAGCTCGGGCTGATTTACGAGATTAATGTTTTTCCGGTTAATAATGTTCATGTTCTGATGACCTTGACTTCACCTTCGTGTCCGTCAGCTGAAACCATTCCTGCGGAGATCGAGCAACGCATCAAGGAAATTGAAGGGATAAACGACGTTAAAGTAGAAATTACCTGGGATCCACCTTACTCACAGGACATGATGAGTGAAGCTGCGAAACTTGAGCTTGGCTTTCTTTAAATCATTTCTAAAAATAAAAATTCACCATAAAAATGTATTCGTATGAGCATGTATCCTGAACACTTAGTAGCCCCAATGCGCACCGATTTAACTTCTGCAGGTTTCAAAGAACTGAAGACTTCTGCAGACGTTGATCAACAACTTAAAGAAAATACCACAGGAACTAATCTTTTGGTCATCAATTCAGTTTGTGGATGTGCAGCTGGCGCTGCGCGACCTGGAGTAAAGTGGGCACTTCAAAACAGCCCTAAGAAGCCCAACCAACTCACTACGGTATTTGCCGGTGTTGACATGGATGCCGTAGCGCGTGCACGCCAATACACACTTCCCTATCCTCCATCCTCTCCTTCAATCGCCCTTTTTAAAGACGGAGAGTTGGTGCATTTTATTGAGCGTCACCACATCGAAGGACGTAATGCACAAATGATCGGACAGCATCTGGTTCAGGTTTTTGAGGAATATTGCTGATTTTTAATGAGTTATCCATCCATGAAAACAGCCGTCTCACGCAGGGAAAACTTCAACTCCGCCCATCGGCTGTTTGTACCCGGGTGGAGTTACGAAAAGAACGACGTAGTTTTCGGGAAATGCAACAACCCCAATTATCACGGACACAATTATGAATTAATTGTCACCCTAATCGGTGAGACAGATCCGGTAACAGGATATGTCTTCGACATGAAGGTGCTCAGTGATCTGATCCGCGACAATGTGATTTCTGTATTTGACCACAAAAACTTAAACCTAGATACCCCTCATTTCAAAGACCTGAATCCCACGGCCGAAAATATTGCCAGAGTCATCTGGGAAATTTTGCGCCCAAAGATAGATCCGGCCCTTGTGTTGAAAATAAAGCTTTATGAAACAGAAAGAAATAGCGTTGAATATCCGGCCGATCCGTCCTGACCAAAACGAATACGATGACGATCATTTTACTTCATCGTGGGACACGCCGCTGAGAGAGGATGCCTTTGAATTGTCGGATGCAGAAAAGATCGATAAAATTGAAACACATTTTCGTGAGATCATGATCACCTTAGGTCTTGATTTGAACGACGACAGCCTAAAAGGTACTCCACGTAGAGTAGCCAAAATGTTTGTTCAGGAAGTGTTCAGTGGATTGAATCCTAAAAACCGCCCACATGCCCGTCTGTTCGAGAATAAATACAATTACGATCAGATGTTGGTGGAAAAGGAAATTACTTTTTATTCACACTGCGAGCATCACTTTGTTCCGATCTATGGTAAAGCCCATGTTGCTTATTTCTCATCAGGTAAGGTGATCGGATTGTCTAAAATTAACCGCATTGTTCAGTATTTCGCTAAGCGCCCACAGGTGCAGGAAAGATTAACAGTACAAATCGGAAAAGAAATGGCACGCGTGCTGCACACGGAAGATGTCGCTGTTGACATTGATGCCAATCATATGTGTGTAGCCAGCAGAGGTGTCGGAGATACCAACAGCAAAACAGGAACAGCTTATTTTTCAGGGAAGTTCAGAGAAGAGACCTATAAAAGGGAGTTTTTGAATTACATCAACACCAAATAGATCAACTGAAACCATGAGGATCGAGGAAGTCATCAAACAGAAAGAATTCCGGTCCGAGGCCCATAAGGCTATGGTGAACCTGATATTTACGTCTTCACAACTTCTAAACCGAATTAGTGATGTAACCGAAAATTACGGCATCACACGTCAACAATACAATGTACTTCGAATTTTAAGAGGTCGGTTTCCTGGGGCAGCCAGTGTAAATGAAATCAAGGATAGAATGCTGGACCGAATGTCGGATTGTTCCCGTTTGGTAGATCGGCTGTCAGCGAAGGGTCTGATTCAAAAATCGCTCTGCCCTACTGATAAGAGGTCCGTTGACATTACCATCAGCA
>JBMSPY010000148.1:0-5824 GCA_049423005.1 Cyclobacteriaceae bacterium | reverse complement strand
TGTGACCTTTGGGGCATTGTTATTGCCTGTATTGTATCTGGAAACCATTTATCATCATGCTGTTCTTACCCCTGATGTTACGCAGTCTTTTGTATTCTCCATCGAACGACTGGCTCTCATAGCTTCTGCCGTGTGCAGTGGATGGATTGCATTTCTGGTTCTGAGAAAGGTGGTGCCACATCTTTTAAATGCAATCCATCATTCTACAGTCAATTATTTTTTGTCCTTGGGATGCGTCCTATTGTTAATTATCCTATATCAATTTTTTTCAGGTAGAAATCATGAATTGGCATTATTGGCTGCGGTCATGCTTTCTATTTTTTTAACTACCAGGTGGTGGCCAGTGATTAAAAAATGGAATTGGATTCGAAGCCGACTAACCCTTGATTACCTAACGGTTATCGGATTATCACTTATTTTTTCCGTCGTGATTGCAGATCTGGACACAGAAAAAAACCGCAAATATTTGTTGCGACTGGGTTCATCTATGATCCAGCAGCGTGAAGAGTTTACAGAATATTTACTTCGTCAAGCCATTCAGGAAATTGCAGGTGATGCTTCTATCCGGATTCTGAATGACGATCCTTTGTCTGACAAGAAAATGATTCGGGAGAGAATTGAGCGGAAATTTCCACCTGGATATTTCACGGATGAGTCTCCACAGTTTTATTATTTCGATCAGTCCGGATCTCCTTTGCCCGGAACGCGAACCTCTCAAATGAACTTACTATCCTCAGCTAAGGCAGTTTGGGAAACGTCTAATGGCGTAATTTTTTTGGATACAGCTGCCACTACGTCACTAATTACCAGAAGGTACTTAGCTGTAGTTCGTGTTGGTGATTACAATCGTACCACTATTGCGCTGGAAGTTATTGATCGCTACCTCGATGATTCGGATATCCCAGTTCTTCAAGCCATGATTACTGATGATCGTCGATTAACTAGCATTAATCCTGGACTCCAGCTTTCTGTGGCTACCTATAACGAGGGCGCACTCTTAAATACAGTGGGTGTTTTTAACTACCTTGAAAAGTCATGGTCCTCGTCTGTATCAAACCTTAATGCCTCGTCAGAAAATAGTTTTGTGTTTAATGAATACCTCCATTTGTTTCTGAACGAATCAAACTCTCGTATGGTGGTGTTGAGTACACCGTATTTCGACAGCCTCAGATGGACGACTAACTTTTTCTTCGCACTTTTTGTAGCCTTGGTTCTTATTGCACTGTCTTGGCTGCTGCGGCTTTTACTGAGTGCATGGCAGGGGGTATCCTTGTCCTATTCCGATAGAATTAGACTCTATCTGTTTGGCGTTTTTGCTGTACCCGTGTTGCTTATTGCTTTTTTTGTGATCCGGTCAGTCGACCAGGATGCTCAGGATAAAGCTTTGCAAAATATACAGGCTCAGTCTGAGCAGGTAGCATCAGACCTTGGAATATGGTTAACAACAGGAGCTGACGAAGAGTTTATTCGATCAAAGCTCTCTGAGGCTGGTCGTTCTTTTGGGTTAGACTTCCTATTTTATGATGCTGCTGGTCGCAGGTATGTTTCTGGTAATCCTAAGTTGCTGGAATCCAGTTTAATGCCCGTTCTGCGGGATCCTCAGGTGCTTCAGGCTTCTGCAGTGGGAAATCGGTTTTTTCATTATCCGGACAGGGCTGGTAATCTTACGTATTTGGCATGCTGGCTACCAGTTTATGATCCAGTTAACGGAAGTCTTCTCGGACATCTTTCTGTTCCTGATTTCAGATTTTATCAGAGACGCGAGGAACAACGCATCCGAATTATCTCTGTGATCATTTATGTTATCGTGCCTGTTTTTCTTTTGTTCCTGGTATTGTCCTATGCAATGGTCTATAACCTAACCCGTCCCTTGCTTTCAGTCTCTCGAGCTCTAAAAAAGACTACACTTAATCGAGTTTCACCTGCAGGCCAGGATGAAATGGGGCTGATGGTATCGGAGTACAACCGAATGGTAGAAAATCTGGATCGAAGTCGACAGGAGTTGGTTCGACAACAAAGAGAGCTTGCCTGGCGTGAGATGGCCAGACAAGTGGCTCATGAAATTCGAAATCCATTGACACCAATCAAACTTACCATACAACGACTACTTGTTGGATTAAAGTCCGGTAGGGTGGAGGCCAACGATGCAGAAAAATCACTCCTGTCAGTTTTAATACAAACAGAAGTCTTGAGTGAGATTGCAAATTCCTTCTCTTCACTTGCTGGATTGCCAGCCCTTCAATATGCTCAAATCGACTTAACAACGGCCCTTAAGGAGGATATTTCACTTTTTTATTCTGCAGAATCAGGACAGATCAAAATTCAATCCCCTAGCGGTCCGGTGTGGATTTGGTTCGATCGGAAATTTCTTTCCAGGGTTGTTTCCAATTTAGTATTAAACGCGCGTCAATCCGCCGATTATCCTGTCGATATCCACATCAATATAACTTTAATAGCAGGGCAGGTTCGTGTATCCTTCTCAGATAATGGTTTAGGCATTACAAAAGAGAATGCCGATCGAATATTCTCTCCCTACTTTACAACCAAGTCGTCCGGAACAGGTCTGGGTTTATGGTTGATTAAACAGGGCATGGAACAATCGGGAGGAAAAATTTGGTTCGAATCCGCACCAGGTAAGGGGACAACCTTTTCTTTTGAGTTACCACTTATCGACAGGTGACGAATGTTCAGCGCAAACTGCGCATGATCTTATTGCTGAAAACAAAATCATCTAATTCCGGAACACCGGAATTCATAATGGTGTCTTTGCTGCCCTCCCAAAGTTTCTGTCCCTTGTAGACAAACAATATGGTTTCTCCGATACCAATTACGGAATTCATGTCGTGAGTTACCACCACCGTAGTTGTTTTGAATTCCTGGGTAATCTCGAGGATGAGATCATCAATGCGTACAGCTGTTTGAGGATCTAACCCAGAGTTGGGTTCGTCGCAAAATAAATATTTGGGTTGATTAACGATCGCCCGGGCAGAACCAACACGTTTCTTCATGCCGCCTGAAATTTCAGAGGGCATTTTTTTATTGATGTTTTCCAGTCCCACGCGCTTAAGACAAAAATTCACGCGATCCAACTTTTCGTCTTTAGGCATTTGGGTTAAAACATCAAGCGGAAACATAACGTTTTGTTCCACCGTTTTGGAATCAAACAATGCACCACCTTGAAACAGCATTCCAATTTCTCTGCGGATTTCGGATTTCATCTCCTTATCGGCCTCTGTGAAATTACGTTCATCAAAATATACAACACCTGAATCAGGCTGTTCCAATCCTACAATACATTTTAACAAAACACTTTTACCCGTACCGCTGGCACCTATGATCAGATTTGATTTACCCTTTTCAAAGGTCCCCGAGACATCTTTGAGGACGTCTTTGTCAACAAATGATTTCGATATGTTTTGAATGGTGATCATTTGCTCAACAGCAATTCGGCAAGAAAATAGTTGCTTAATAAAAGCGTAATGACACTAGTCGTTACAGCATCGGTACTGGCGATACCAACTTCAAGTGCACCTCCGCGCGTATGGTATCCCTTGTAACAAGATATCGATGAAATGATGAATGCGAATACCACCGATTTGGTTAATGCAAACTTGATGGTGTATGGATCAAAGGCATAGCGAATGCCCTGAATATATTCAGTCGGTGTTACGATTCCTGTAAGTGTACCCACCAGGTATCCGCCGAAAATCGCACAAACTCCTGCAACCACAACCAATAAAGGAAACATAAGAACGGAAGCAATGATTTTTGGAAGCACCAGGTAAGAAGAGGAATTGATTCCCATAACTTCCAAGGCGTCAATCTGCTCTGTGATTTTCATGGTGCCTATTCCCCCGGCCATACTGGAACCAACCTTACCGGCAAATATGATGGCCATAATGGTTGGAGCCAACTCGTATATGGCCATATCCCGAACTACCTGTGAAATGACAAAGCGCGGTACAAAGGGGCTTACCAGGTTAAACGAAGTCTGAACGGTTGTAACCGCGCCCATGAAGGTCGAAACTAATATGAAAAGAAAGGTCGACTTAACGCCGATCTGAATGGATTCTTCCAGAATAAGCTGGTAGTAGGTTTTGAACTTTTCCCGACGGACAAGCAGGCTGCCTAGAAAAAGGACGTATTTACCGAACTCCCGCATTACTATGGATTCCTTAACTTGCCCAAAGATATGACTTTAAATTCAGTTGTTTCCTCGTCAAAAGAAGGGTTAGCCGTGATCTCGGGCGGAAGCAGGGGCATTGGGGCAGCCCTTATCCGTGAGTTTGCTTCTAAAGGCTATGCCATTGCAACCTATGGACGTAATGAGCAGGCACTGGGTGAACTCAAAAAGAAGATAGAACAGGAATTTAAAGTGCCACTATACTACACTGTAACGGATGCGCAGGATAAGGACCAGGTAAAGTCCTTTGGTAAGTTCTGCCTGAGCCTGCCGTATCCAGTTAAGGTACTAATTCACAATGCCGGCCAATTTCTACCCGGTAATCTTATGGAAGAAAAAGAAGGTACTTTAAGCTACCTCTTATCTGTTAACCTTGAAAGTGCCTACGAATTGTCCAGAATTTTGATTCCCTCAATGAAGATAACTTCAGGTGGTCATGTAATAACCATATGCTCGGTTGCCAGTTTGAAGCCTTATCCTCAGGGAGGCTCCTATGCCATCTCGAAGGCTGCTTTAATGAGTTTTAGTCAAAACCTGAGGGAGGAGCTAAAGCCGCACGGGATTAAAGTTACTGCCGTTTACCCTGGGGCAACCTGGACGGACAGTTGGGCAGGTGCTGGTTTTCCGGAAGACCGGTTTATACCTGTTGAAGATCTGGCCAAAGTGATTTGGTCATGCCATGACCTTTCCGACCGTACGGTTGTCGAGGAGATTTTACTTCGCCCGCAATTGGGTGATCTTTAATTATTTATAGACTTTTACGACTGAATTTTCTGATTATGTATCCAGGTATCTATTGCAATGATCTGTATTCTTATAGCCGACGGAAGACCATACAGGTTAAGATAGGCGATGTTCCAATGGGTTCCGACTATCCAATTCGGGTTCAATCCATGACCACCGTGGACACTATGGATACATTGGGTACAGTTGAGCAGTCCATAAGAATGATTGAAGCCGGTTGTGAATACGTTCGCATTACGGCCCCAAGCGTAAAGGAAGCCCAAAACCTTGCTGAGATACGTAAGGAGCTGCATAAAAGAGGTTACAAGACGCCTTTAGTGGCAGATATTCATTTCACTCCAAATGCAGCTGAGCTGGCAGCCCGAATTGTCGAAAAGGTTAGGATAAACCCTGGAAACTACGCGGATAAGAAGCGATTTGAGCAAATCGATTATTCGGATGCGTCCTATGAGGCTGAATTGATTCGTATCCGCGAAAAGTTCACTCCTCTTGTACGCATCTGTAAGGAATATGGTACCGCGATGAGGATTGGTACCAACCACGGCTCTTTATCTGACCGAATTCTAAGTCGATATGGAGATACGCCTCTGGGCATGGTGGAATCAGCTTTGGAATTTCTTAGGATCTGTGAGGATGAACAATACTTTAATATCGTTCTGAGTATGAAAGCCAGTAATCCGCAGGTCATGATTCAGGCCTACCGGTTATTGGTTAATAAGTTGGATGAAGGTGGCTTTAAGCCGTATCCGCTGCATCTCGGGGTAACCGAAGCTGGCGATGGGGAGGATGGTCGAATAAAGTCCTCCGTGGGAATAGGAGCCCTTCTGGAAGATGGATTGGGAGATACGATAAGAGTATCCCTAACGGAGGATCCTGAGGCAGAAATTACGGTGGCCA
>JBMSPY010000147.1:0-5857 GCA_049423005.1 Cyclobacteriaceae bacterium | reverse complement strand
TCCAGGCATGTCAGTCGGTTTCGTTTTTTGAGATAATTGAAAACGAAAGCTATGTTGGCCAGAGAAAAAACAGTTAAAAAGATATCGTACACAAAAACGGGGAACCCGCCTAGATCAAAAATCACCGTACCAATACCATAAATGGAGATCAAAATTATTAAGCCAATCAAGGCTGTGGTATCATCAGCATTCCGCCATTTCAAAAGAGTTGATGAGGCAGATTTCAAAACGGTTAGAGATTTCGGAGTAGCCGGCACCTCTCTAACACCTTCCATTGAAAGATTAACCTTTCCCTTCAGAAAACTCAAATGTTGGGCCGCCTTATGCTCTGTGGAAAATTCACCCAACACCCAAACCTGAAAATCTTTTGTCAGGAGGACTACCTCGTAGGCGGCTTGGGAGGTTGGGCCAGAAACTGTGGAATTACTCGTTTTTCTCTGATCAAACTCTTTTAAATCCTGATAAGGAATCGAGACCGTATTCAAAAAATTTTGGTCCTGACTAATCAACAGTTGAGCTGACGCATTATCAAACCGAATACATCGTGGCTCCCATCTTTGCTGTTTTGAAAGTAACCTGCCGACAGAAAGGAAAAGTCCGCCAACAGACACCATCAGGTAATCAAAAGTGCCAATGCCGCTCCATAAGATTCCGGTAATTAGGCCGTAAAGCCCAAAGATCAATCCCAGAATCCCGAGGACCTGGAGTACGGTTGGCAACACATACTCATACCGGGAAACCCTGAAGTCGACCGTATCGTGCCGCTCCTGTTGAAATACGTATTTCAAAGCGAAAATAATTTTGGCAAATGAAGCTAGTCATTTGTCCTAATCTCCACACACACCAATTCAGAATTCTTTAAACCTTATTTTTTGTATCCATCAGAATGGTCACAGGACCGTCATTAAGCAATTCGATTTTCATATCGGCCCCAAAAACTCCGGTGGATACAGACTTTCCGAGCTCAGAAGAAACCCGTTTGATAAAATCCTCATACACCGGAATGGCCTTCTCGGGTCGGGCCGCCTTTATATACGAAGGCCTGTTGCCTTTTTTCGTACTGGCATGAAGCGTAAACTGACTAACAATTAAAATATCTCCGGAACAATCTTTTACAGAGACATTCATAACCCCGGCCTCGTCATTAAATATTCGGAGATTAACAATCTTAGAGGATAACCACTCAATATCTTCCGGTCCATCAGCGTCTTCAACCCCAATAAGAACCAGTAACCCATTATCTATTTTGGAGTGGACTGAACCATCAATGGAAACGGAAGCATGGGTGACGCGTTGAATAACCGCTATCATCGGTAATCAAAAAATCTGCTGAATCTCTTTCTTCAATTCAGAGAGCGCATGTCCCATAGGATCCACTTGCTTTTCCATAGTGCGCTCAAAAATCTTTTTGGCTAAATCAAGACCAGTCGCCTCAGTAGAAAGCGCAACGATAGATTCGTTAATCAGCACTACAAGATCCTCTTTGGAGTTCTTTACCAGTGTCCAAATAGCTTCACTCATGTACACCTGCTGCGATACATTGTGATTAAACTCATTTCGAATTTCATCCAGAAGGACGCGTTGATAATCTTTAGCAGAAAGACCGCCGTGGTTTACACGGAGCAGAAGACTTTGTGGCGAGAGGCGCTCCAACAGTAAACAAATACGTTCATAGGCCTGCAACCGTAGGGGAAGAACAGTTTCAATACTTTTTCCTCTAATGTCTAGTTGCCGCGCCTTTAGGTCACGATTTAAAAATCCCTGCATAACCAAATACATCCCATAAAGAATGGCAGCAGCGGGAATGATCAATTTCAATAGCTCAACAAAAGCCTCCATGAGAATATTTTTTACAAATTAAATCATTTTAAAACTGCGGAACCGGGCTTGTATTTCCGCACCGCATTCTTGACCACATCATTTTTGTAGTAAAGTACATCCTTAAACGTGCCGGAAAGGTAACCTTTAGCCTGATCCGTAAAATGTTCAGAGCCTGGGAGGCAATCCTGCCCGCCAACCAAAATGGACTTGGCCTTTACTTTTTTTCCAAAATCAACTACCGCCACAAAACTGTTTCCACTTACCCCATACCACCTATCAGTGCCAAAAGGCCTGCTTTCAAAAGTAGCCAGAGCACCAAAAAATCCAGATCCCAGTCCAACAGGCAAACTCTGGTCCTGGTCGTTGAAACTATTTTCCAGTCCCTTTGGTCGCTGATAACGATTCAACTCACCCCACGAAACCTGCCACGCTCCAAACTTTTGAGAAAGTTCATCCATAGCCTGTTTCAGGCACTTGATCTTTTCAAGCGGACTGAGTTGCGTGGTCATGGCCTCCACCATAGCCATATTATCCAATCCTTTTCCATTTAATTTAGAAAGCGTGAGGGCCTGCATCTTTCGGGCCAACACCATAGCCAGGGTCATCGCATGAGATTCGACAGAAGTTTTATAGTCCCAGTTTTTCAATAGGGAAACGGGTGCCTGAAAAGCTGGATCAAAAACCGCACGATCGCCTTCATAGGCTGAAACAACGGAAGGGATAATCTTTGAAAAGGCCGGCAGGTATGGGTCAAAAGCAGATCGCAGCAGTGTCTCCGGCGAAAACTTATCCTGGGTAGAAAATAATTTGCGCGCATGAATTCCCCGATAATTTTCAGGATCTGGTGCCATGTAAAATGGATACGCCAGCGAATCGGCACCACCTTTACCTGTTGCCGTAAATGGATTCGAATTACAATTCTGAATCCAACCCTCTGGAGGATTTAAAAGATGGATCATCTCCGATTGCTCATGTAGCCCTTTCCAGGTCGTCTTAGCCAGGGATCCATCGATATCTCCACTCCAATCCAAAGCAGGATCCCGCTTGGGCATAAAATTTCCGTGCCAGTAGGCAATGTTTCCTTTATTGTCAGCGAAGACTGTATTATTGGATGAGTTGGTTCGGATGTCCATGGTCTTTCGGTAAGTTTCGTAACCGTCGGCTTTCGTCCGATAAAAAGATTGAGTGAGCGCCTCCATCGGAAGGTCCATCATAGCTATAGAAATCCATGTCCCATCACGTTCCGCCACCACCGGCCCGTGCAGGGTACGATACCCGGTAAAAGAAATTGTTTCCATCTTCTCATTTTTCAACACCTTCAACAAAATCTCCTTAGTCTCAACAGGATATTTTTTGTCGTCATTCCAATACATATAGCGTTTGCCCTCAAGCTCAACGCGCTCTTTGTAAAAGTCCACGACATCGGCTTGGCTGGAGGTATGCATCCAACCACATGAAGCATTGAAACCCTGATATAGAAACAACTGCCCCCAGGTAGCCGCACCGTATGCGTTTAATCCTTCCTCACTTACCATATGAAACTCACCCCGGAAATAAAAAGTAGTGTGAGGGTTGATATAGAACAGTGCATTACCAGTGGTACTGCGACTTGGCGATAGCGCAAATCCATTGGAACCATCGGCCGTCCGGTCTACCCGCTCCTCAGGTGCATACTGTCCAACTTTAATTTGTCCGGTATAAAATTTCTCCAGTTCAGTTAAAGAGATAGAAGTAATGTCACCTCCGATACTACCCTCGGAAAAAAGTATATGCATCCAAGGCTCAAAACGATGAATCAGCTTTGGCTTTACCTCCGGGTGCGTGAAAAGGAAATAGTTGATGCCGGCCGCAAAGGCATCGAGCAGTTTTTTCAATTCGGGCTTGGCCGATTGGTACAAGGCTCGGCCACGCGCTTCATCGATAACCAGTCTGGCGCGAAGATCCTGCCATACATACGCCTCCCCTTTGAGTTCAGATTGTCGGCCTAGAGCAGTGACATAGTTCATCTCCACCCGCTCAAAACCATCTTCACACTGACTGTACAAAAGTCCGAATACGGCGTCGGCATCGGACTTTCCATAAATATGAGGAACCCCGTACCCATCCCGGTAAATCGTCACTCGGGAAGCCTGAGATTTCCACTCACTGACCTCAGCCAAGCTGAACATGGTGGTTTGTGCTTGACCAATGGAGACACAAAAGAATAACACGAGAAAGATGCGGTACATCAGTATGAACATTTTATATAAGAAAAGAAAGTTACGTCAGCCGAACTTAGTAATCAACAGAACGGTAGAAGGGAGAATCAGGCTGAGCGGTAATCAACTTTAAACGACCAAGTCCTGGTGTGTACCATCGCTTACGGGCTACTTGAAAAATGGCACCAGCACCCAAGAGCCCTAGCGCAGGCTTCCACACACGCTCCTCAAGTGAAAAATCATTTCCGGAAAAAATTCCCTCATTAATTTGATCAATCAGAAAATAACCCAGCCCAGCGACCATAAGGCCACCCCCTAGGCGAGATAAAAATGTGGATCGACCACCTGAATGAATATGCGTGATATCCGTAAATTTTACAGAGTCTTTTAGTCCGATGATGCCAAACTCCCAGGCTGAAACAAGGATGTCTTCATAAACCCTCTTTTCTCCATCCAGTCTGATTTTAAATGTATCACCCTGTTCCAATCGAATAAGAGCCGTCTCATTTCGAAGCAGGACCACCTGAGGCTGTGCCCAGGCGACGGAAGAAATTATCACCGCAAGAATAAAAAGATTTAACCTCGTCAAAGTCTTGGTTTCCATGGCACTTCAGTAATCTTCAACTCAGCAGACATCTTACGGCACAAAACAAAAAAGTAATCGGAAAGTCGATTGAGGTATTTAATTACAAGTAAATCCACTCCTTCATGCTGAGAAAGAAGAACCACCTCACGCTCTGCTCTCCTGCAAACCGTTCGGGTAATATGACCAATCGATACCGCGGGATGACCACCAGGTAAAACAAAAGACCGCATGGGAGGAAGCGTCTTATCCATTTTATCGATCTCCACCTCGAGCCAGGAAACATCCTGTTCTGAAAGTTGAGGAAGCTTTATGCTCGATTCAGAATCTGGGGAAGCCAATAAAGAACCCATTGTAAAAAGTCGATCCTGGATCTCAATCAATATTTTTAACCTCGACTTATTAACCGCCTGGTCACGCAACAACCCGATGTGTGCATTCAACTCATCAACTGTTCCGTAGGCACGGATTCTTAGCTCAGCCTTTGACACTCGTTTACCTCCAATCAGCGAGGTTTCTCCCGAATCACCTGTTTTGGTATAGATCTTCATAGCATGGGATTATTTCCCTTCAATTTTACAAGTATTCAGTCGCTTACTGAAAAGTTTCACCAGCCAAAACTCTTTACGACCTACTCTAAGGCCGTTGAACCGATTTAAGTTATTTTTGCCGCCAAATTGACCAAAAATGGCCGAGTACACTAGGGAAGAAATCAGACGCATAGAAGATAAGTGGCGTCAAAAATGGGAGCAAATGGGTATTTACAAGGTGAAGGACGACTTCTCCAAACCTAAATGCTATGTCCTGGACATGTTCCCCTACCCGTCTGGAGCAGGTCTACACGTAGGTCATCCCCTCGGCTACATCGCCTCCGATATTTATGCCCGCTACAAAAGATTGAAGGGCTTCAACGTTCTGCATCCGATGGGATTCGATGCGTTTGGATTACCAGCTGAACAATTCGCCATCGACCATGGCATCAATCCTGCGGTTTCCACCAAACAAAACATTGACACATTCAAACGTCAATTGGGAAAAATTGGATTTTGCTACGATTGGAGTCGCGAGGTTCAAACCTGCGATCCATCTTATTATAAATGGACACAGTGGATCTTCCTTCAGATCTTCGACAGCTGGTTCAACCGAAAAAAACAAAAAGCTGAGCGAATCAGCGAATTGATCCAAATTTTTGAAACAGAGGGAAACAGCCAACATCCTTTCCCTAACGAAAAAACTACCATTCAGAACAAAGCTT
>JBMSPY010000146.1:0-5872 GCA_049423005.1 Cyclobacteriaceae bacterium | reverse complement strand
GCACTGCAAAAGTGTACGCGCCTTATTATCGGCAAGCTCATTATCATGCCTTTATGACTACCGATCGCGAGACTGCTAGAAAAGCTTTTGAGGTAGCGTATACTGATGTTCGAAATGCGTTTATCTATTACCTGGAACACTTCAATGGCGGTCGACCAATTATTATCGCTTCGCACAGTCAAGGAAGTTTACATGCTGAAGCCCTGCTCAAAGAGTTTTTTGATGGCAAGCCGCTTCAGCAAAAACTGGTAGGAGCGTATCTTATTGGACGGGCAGTTCCAAAGAACTCCTTCACCTCTATTGCTCCCTCTTCTCGCCCCGATCAGGTCGGAGCCTGGTCCAGCTGGTGCACTTTTTCCAAAGATTATTACCCTAAAAATTATGATACCTGGTATAAAGGTGCTCTTACGGTGAATCCTTTGACTTGGAATACCGCCTCGGACTATGCGCCAAAAGAAAAAAACTCAGGTGGGGTCGCTTTCAAATTTACCTTTGCCCCTCAATTGGCCGATGCCCAATCAAAAGATGGTATTCTGTGGATCAACAAGCCGTACGTCAGGGGTCGTTTTTGGGTAGGTACCAAAAATTGGCATCGGGCCGATATGAACTTGTTTTGGATGAATATCAGGGAAAATGCGGCACTCAGGACGGAAGCCTATTTCAAGCAGCAATCAGCCTCTACAAAATAAGTGTCCTTATTAGGGATTGTTTAAATTTGCCGACCTAAATTTTAATTTAAGGTCCCATGATGTTATCCTTTATACTTTGGAACGGCAGCCCTGAGATCTTCTCTGCTGGCCAGATCACGCTACGCTGGTATGGTTTACTTTTTGCCCTAGGCTTTTTGCTTAGTCAGCAATTACTCACCTACATGTACCGCAAAGAGGGTAAACCTGAGAAAGAAGTAGATACACTTACCATCATTATGGTTGTGGCAACCATTCTTGGTGCCCGTCTCGGCCATGTAATTTTCTACCAGCCTGAAATTTTAACTGAAAATCCTTTAGGCGTTCTCTTGCCTTTTGAATTTGAACCTAAGTTTCGTTTTACCGGTCTACAGGGCCTTGCCAGCCATGGTGGTGCCTTTGCAATCCTTTTTGGCCTTTGGATGTATGCTCGGAAGAAAAAGCAAAGCTACCTTTCTGTCCTTGATCGTATTGTTATCCTGGTGGCTTTAACCGGGGCGTGCATTCGTCTCGGAAACTTTTTTAATTCTGAAATCATTGGTAAGCCAACTGACCTTCCATGGGGAGTGGTTTTTACCAACCGACTTTCTCAAGGATTAGAATTTCAGGGAGAAGGAAGAAATCCAGTCAATTTTGTAGGGTTTACATCAGACACTACAAAAATTAGAAGAGATTCTACCCTTATGGTTAAAAAAGGTGCAACTCCGGTTACCCTTTATGTTTTCTTTAAGCCCGATGTTCAGCAAGAGGATATGGTGAATTGGATGAGCAATCCGTACCAACCCTATGAGCGAAAATTAAAGAATTACCTCGCGGCTCAATCTGAGTTTTTTTATGACTCACCCTTATCTCCAATCAGTTATTCTTTTGCCAAACAAAATGATTCATTTGTGGCGCGTGTACATTTGATTGGTATTGCCCGACATCCGGCACAGTTGTATGAGTCTATTTCCTGCCTGATTCTTTTCATTTTTCTTTTTTCTTATTGGAACAAATACAAAAATGCATTGCCTGAAGGTAGGATCTTTGGACTGTTTATGGTGATTTTGTGGGGGCTCCGTTTCGCCTATGAATTCCTAAAGGAAAACCAGGAGGCCTTTGAAAATACTATGCCTCTCAACATGGGTCAGCTCCTTAGTATTCCACTTTTCATTGTAGGTGTTATTATCCTGACCAGGTCCTACCGTAAAAAGCAATCCTAGTCGTTTTCTTCCGGATCTGACCGATCCATTACCTATATTTCGGTGATGAGGTGGTTACCATTTCTGGTGGTGCTGATGGTTGAAGGGTCCGTAAGGGCTCAGGTTATTTCTTTACCTGATTCAGGAAGGTTATTAACCATTGGGAGAATTATTCTTGCTGGAAACAAGGTTACCCAAGACCGAATCATTCTCAGGGAAATGTCTCTGAAGACAGGCGATACGATTCGGCAATTTCAGCTGAATGCGGCCTTAAGTCAGGAGAAAAAAAGAATATATAATCTGCGCTTATTCAATCGGGTAGATTTGGAGCCACTGGAATTAGAGCCTGGCCGTGTGGATGTACTGGTGGAGGTTCAGGAAAGGTGGTATACCTATCCGGTTCCTATTTTTGAACTATCGGACCGAAATTTTAATGAGTGGTGGGAAAATTATGATCGTGATCTGTCCAGGGTTAATTACGGCCTTCGTCTTTATCAATATAATTTTCGAGGAAGAAATGAAACGCTGAAATTGACTGCTCGGTTTGGCTTTTCTAAAAGATTTGATCTATACTACAAGCTCCCTAATCTTGGTAAAAATCAAAAACATGGTTTGTTGTTTGAATACGTTTATAGTGAACCCTTCAATATTGCTTATCGCACGGATGATCACATATTGACTTTTATAGGTGCTCGGGAGCCGCTTCGACGAGGAAATAGCTTTGCAACCACTTACACTTTTCGTAAGTCCTTTTACAGAACTCATTCCATTAGGGCAGGTTATATGGATATCGGAATTTCCGATACGATATTCAGATTAAATCCAGGGTATTTATCCCAAGACAGAAGCCAACAGTTTTTTACATCCCTGTCTTATCGATTTGTGGCGGAGCATCGAGATGTTATTGCCTACCCCTTAAAGGGGTATTTTGTTACGGCTACCGTTACTGGTGTTGGTTTAACGCCTAAAGAACCGGCCCGCTACTTAAATTTCAATGGTTCCTTTGCCTGGCATCGTCAGGTTGGAGATGGACTTTACTTCTCTTTGTTTTCTTCGGTTTATGCCAACACCAATCCTGGACAACCTTATGCAATCATTTCTGGTTTAGGTTACGACCGTCAGTATATTCGAGGTTATGAAACTTATGTAATTGAAGGTTCAGTCTTTTCTCTCAATAAGGTTACTCTGAAAAAGCGGATACTGAATCGGGAGTTCCCTGCAGTTATGCGGTTCAATCAGTTTAGTCAAATTCCATTAGCCATTTATATTAAGGCTTTTTCCGACTTTGGCTATGTAAACAACTATCCGTTTTATCAAAACGAATTTTTAAATACGCGGCTGTCCAATAAGCCGCTCGCGGGTGCCGGATTTGGAATTGATTTTGTTTCCTATTTTGATAGTGTATTGCGTTTGGAATACACTTTTACCAGTCAGGCCACATCTGGTCTTTTTTTAAACATCAAAAAGGAGTTTTAATTTATCCTGTCTAATTCAACGTTGGAAGGATTCTTTAGCTGCATAACGATTCATACTTCAGCGAGATGGTTATAGGTTAACCCTAAGGAAAATATATGGACGCTTCTCTCAAATTTTGAGGATGCGTCTGATTGTTTCTCTGCTCATTTTTTCTTTCGTACAAAAAGCCGAAGCTCAATCACTTACTGGTTCGAGGGCTTATGCCATGGGAGAGGCTGTAGCAGCGTTGTCCGGTGGAGGTATTATTCTTGGTAATCCGGCTTCTGTAAAAACACCTGAGTACCTCTCTTCGTATTCTTTTCTACCGGAGGTAGCTGGTTTGAACAGGATGGCTTTCGCGGCCCATTGGAGGGCTGGAGCAGTAGTACTTGATGCCGGGGTGCAGCGTCTGGGCGACTTAACGGCCAGCATGGACCGTCTGCATGCAGGATTAGCATCACAAATTGGCAACTCCTCTCTTGGAATTCGGGTAAACTTTGATCAGTACAAAGCTATTTTTCAACAAACGGATTTCAATTGTAGTCTTTCAGCTGGTTTAATTACCCGGCTCGGTCCAACGTTTTCGTTTGGTGCATGGCTGGATAATCTTTCCCTTTCGTCGAATACCGTTACGGAAAATTTTCGGCCCTTAAAGATGGAGGCGGGAGTGTGTTTAGAGGTTACCAAAATGCTCAGAGCATTGGTGTCCGTTAATTATCAAATTAATCAGTTCCCCATTTTGAGGATGGGAATGGAATACACCATTTCAAAAAAAATTGATCTTCGTTTGGGTCAGTCCACCTTTCCGACTGGTATTTATTCTGGATTCGGATTTCATTATTGGAACGTCTACGTAGATGTTGCGGCTTCATGGAGACAACATGAAGGACCGGTATTTCAGGCGACTGCCCGGTACACCATTCCCAAGACCAGATGAGCCATACTGCATTGGTCTGCTTTGTCCTATTTTTTTTCTGGATTGATTCCACTCTCGCTCAATCTTTAAATCCCTCATCTTTGGCTGACTTAGCAGAGGAGTTGGTTTCGCAACAACAAGATGAATCTACCTACGAAGAAATATACGATCAGTTGTTACTGCGGTTTTCAGAACCTCTTGATTTGAATTCGGCTGATGAAGAAGATCTCCGGATGCTTTATTTTTTTACGGAAGATCAGATTACCGCTCTGATCCGTCACCGTAAAGTGTCAGGTCCCTTTATCTCGGTATTGGAACTTCAGGGAATCGACTTTTTTGAGGTCAATACATTGAAAAAATGGATGCCCTTTTTGTGCATTCGGAATGCCACCGCCACCAATTGGAAAGGTCTTCATCGTCGGATGCGTGCGCCGACACATGCATATTTTGGCTACCGTTCCGACGGAACAATCCTTTCTCGAATACCTGTATTACAACAGCCAGGAGCAACTTATACGTTTCCCGGATCTCCCTGGTCTGGGAGTTTTCGGTTACGGCTTTCGCATAGCAATGATTTTAGCGTGGGTTGGAATGCTGAGCGTGATCGTGGTGAGAAGTTCCTTTGGGATCCTGCTCAAAAATGGTTTGGATTTGATTTTAACTCTATTCATTTCCAGGTAATGAATAAGCCAGGATTTAAAAATCTAATTCTTGGTGATTATACTGCTTCATTTGGTCAGGGATTGGTTATGGGTGGGGGATTTCGTGTAGGAAAAGGTGCAGAAACCATTACTGCTCTGCGTCGAGCGAGTAATGGATTTAGGCCGTATGGCTCGTTAGGTGAATCAGGTTTCTTCCGGGGTGTGGCAGCAACCATTCCGGTTGTCAGAAATTGGAATATGCACGCCATGGTTAGTAAAGTTTTTAGGGATGGACGTGTACGGTTTTCTGATGATTCAGTTGCTTTCCTAACCACACTGTCTGCCACTGGTATCCATCGCTCTGATGATGAACGGCAATCTAGAAAGACATGGAGTGATACGAATATAGCTACAGCTGTTCATGGGAAATTTCGAAACATGGATGGAGGAGTAGTGATTAACCATCAACTTTTTTCTATTCCCCTGATTCCGGAATCAACCATCTACAATCGGCTAAATTTCAGAGGTCAACACAATACAACTGCAGGTTTTTTCGTAAATGGACAGTTCCGTAACTGGGCTTTATTTTCTGAGACTGCTGTTTCTGCTCCATCGGGAAAAACCGGTTGGGTTGCAGGAGTATTAGGCTCATGCTCACCTCAATTTGATTTTTCTTTTCTTGCTCGCAACTATTCCCCTGGATTTCACTCGTTGCACAGCTCCGCTTTTTCAGAAGGCACCAACGCTGCAAATGAACAGGGTGTTTATTTAGGGTGGAAATTCCGCAAGGGTCGCAATGTTCAGTTGGCTGGATACTCCGATTATTTTCACTTTCCATTTTTTAAATTCCGTCTCTATAAACCAGCGTATGGTTCTGAACACATGTTCCGGATTATCCGCAATTTCTCCCGGAAAAATCTGATTACGTTTCAATACCGTTACATCAGAAAGGAAAGAAACACCAATTTAGTGCAATCCACTTTTTTTACAACG
>JBMSPY010000145.1:0-5895 GCA_049423005.1 Cyclobacteriaceae bacterium | reverse complement strand
TGATTTTATAGGTTTTGACCATTCCACGACGGATAAAATAAATGTCTCATGGCGATTGACCATCCATGTAGATAATTTCTTTACGTCGCATAATCCGGTAGATGCGGTGATCGGTTAGCCGTTCAAGTTCCCGCAGATTTCGCTCTTGCTTAAAATATTGTTCAATGATGTCTCCCTCCGGTTCTATTAGTCCCTTAAAAAGATCCCGGCGATTGATCCGTACTTCAACCACTTTCAATAAATCGGTACTTTCAAATGGCTTCAATAGAAAATCATCAGCCCCAAGATTCATGCCTTCTCTGAATTCAATAATCGAAGCTTTATTTCCCTGAAGGACAAAAGGAATGGATGCTGTCTCTGGATTTTTTCCAAGTACATGCAAAACCCCACTTCCGTCCAGCCCTGGCATCTCCAAATCACAAAGAATTAAATCAGGAATTTCCTGTATGGCTGTTTCCAGACCTGACTTTCCCTCAGAGGCTTCTAAAACTTCATACCCACCAAGCTTTAAGATCGATGTAGTGTTTTTTCGTGTTGAATGATCTCCGTCGATAACTAATATTTTGCGCTGCATGACCAATTAAATTTTATGCAAGGTATCTCCACCCTGTGCAGCACAGGATGACAGGTGTCATCATCTTGTGTGTTTGAGGTCACGATAGAATGAATAATTATCAGACTTAGATCATGTTGTTAACAACTGACGAACTTCATCATCAGTTACTGTTGGAAAGCTTACATAAAATTCACCTACTGCTCCAAAGGGATGTGGAGCACACAAATAGTATAGTCCATCACTCACCTTTGAAAGTTCTGTAAGTGCTGATACTGAGATGACTGGTGTTGCGATCGATATCTTTTTGGCACCTTGATTGCGCAGACTCCGAACGGCAGCCATCATGGTACTGCCGGTGGCCACTCCGTCATCACACAGTAAAATTTCTCTACCCCTGACAGAAATCGGCTGTTGCCGTTTCGTGAGGTCCTGGTATCTGATTTGCAGCCATCCAGCAAGTTTATTGGACTCTCGTTTAAAATAGTCTGAATAAGAATCTGACGAATGATTGGTCTGCACAGCTGATCCATCTGAACAAACCGACCCAATGGCATACTCTGGATTAAACGGATGACCTACTTTCTTGCACAACATCAAATCCATTTCAAGGCCTAGTTTTTTGAACAGCCATTTTCCGGTAACAACCCCGCCACGGGGAATGGCCAGTAATAAAGTTTTTTTATCGATTTCGTTTTTGATTTTTTCAGCAAGTAAAATGGCTGCTGATTCCCGATCAGGAAAGGGTAGAAGCGAATCTTCAGCGGAGGTTAAATGCATACCGCTCATTATGATTGAGATGATTTCGCTTTTCCAGCATGTTTTCTGTCAGCCAATTGGTCGCTTCCTCAATAGCCTCACACGGTGTACTGTCATCCGATTTGAATATTTTTTTAAATCGGATATTTTTTAACTCGGCTGGGAATGTTAGTCCACGTGTACTCTGTTGTCCGAGCGTATCCTGATGCACCACCAGTGCAGGTATGGTTGCTGGAAAAACCTTTTTAAGCATCTCTGCTTTTGTGTCTAGGCCGTTCACTGCGGCCACTGCTTTAATCTCATGTGGTATACGCGCAGAAGCAGACAATGCTCCGTCTGCACCGGTGCCAACACCTAGCAACGCAATGGGGAGATAACTGAAAACCGGTAAGTCGCGCAGGTAGCTAATGAGCAGCATAATGCGCTGCGTTACCAATTCGGTATTTAGTCGCAGTTCACGATTCGAAAGTTCATGCGACGTTAACAGATCAGTGGCTAAAATCGCAATGTGGCGATCGTAAAACCATTTAATGGTGCGATTCAAATTTCGGTTGCTGCGATAGGTTCCAGTTCCATGAGTAAGAATTACCAGAGCTGTTGACTGGTGGGGTACCCAGGCCTCACAGCGAAGACAGCCATTTTTTAAATGAAAGGTCAGTGAGTTGGGTTTAGGAAGAATTTCGGTCATGACCTCAAATTATGGATTAAGACCTGCCATTTGCTATGACATTATCTTCCTGATTCTGTGATGCATTTCATTTTTCAACTCAGGCACAACCGGGGATTAATTAATTTGCACCGGATTCTAATATATAGCCATGAATACAAAGGACTTACTCGATTTATATCCTCTTTTTGATGAAACGTTGGCCACAAAACTCTTAGCGATTAGTCAGGAGGTGGCCTTTGAGCCGGAACAGCTCATCATGCGACCTGGACAATACTTCCGTAGTGCATTGTTAATCATGGAAGGCCGGGTGAAATTGTACCGTGAGGGAGCAGAAGGAGAGGAGTTTTTTCTTTATTATCTCGAGCCGGGAACAGCCTGTGCACTTTCCATGATTTGTGCCGCACGTAACGAAGCCAGCGCATTAAAAGCAAAGGCCATTACCCAGGTGCGGGCACTCGCCATACCCATACACCATATGGATGAGCTTATGCGTGAGCATCGTCAATGGTACTACTTCGTCCTGGAAACCTACCGGAATCGATTTGAAGAACTGCTCAATGTGCTTGATCAGGTAGTTTTTCATTCCATGGACGAGAAATTAGAATTTTACCTGAAACGCCAGTTTGGAATCTATGGCGAGCATATTCCGGTGACCCACCAGCAAATTGCTGATGACTTAAACTCCTCCCGTGAAGTCATTTCCCGATTACTAAAAAAGCTGGAATCCAGAGGTTTAATACGGATTTCCAGAAACGAAATTCAACACCTGGGGCTCAAATAGTTTTTATAATTTTGTCTCTTGTGACCAAGGTTACGGTTCGGTTTGTTACCTATCCTGAACTTTGCTGCATAAATTGAATGTAAATCTCCAACTATGAAGGTTGAACAAATCTACACCGGTTGTCTCGCACAAGGGGCCTACTACATCCGCTCAGAAAATGAAGCGGTTGTTATTGACCCCCTTAGAGAAGTAACTCCATATATTCAGCGCGCCGCCTCCGATGGCGTAAAAATTAAATACGTTCTCGAAACACACTTTCATGCCGATTTTGTCTCTGGTCACCTTGATCTGGCAGCAAAAACCGGAGCAAAAATTGTCTATGGTCCAACCGCCAATCCTTCCTTTGAGGCATACATTGCCAAGGACGGTGAAGAATTGAAGGTTGGAAAGGCCACCATCAAGGTTCTTCATACCCCTGGCCATACCACCGAGTCAACCACCTATCTACTTCGTGATGAGCAGGGTAGGGATCATTGCATATTTAGTGGAGATACACTTTTCTTAGGAGATGTCGGTCGCCCGGATTTAGCTCAAAAGGCTGCACACATGACTCAGGAAGACCTTGCGGGTATGTTGTATGATTCTTTGCGCTCTAAAATCATGACCCTGGCCGACGATGTGATTGTTTATCCTGCACATGGTGCTGGCTCAGCCTGCGGAAAAAACATGATGAAGGAAACTGTTGATACGCTGGGCAATCAGAAAAAAATGAATTACGCGCTTCGTGTCGATATGACCCGGGATGAATTCATTAAAGAAGTCAACGACGGACTTATGCCTCCACCTGCCTATTTTCCCGAGAACGTTCGTTTAAATAAGGAAGGATATGAGAGTATTGATGTTGTCCTGAAACGTGGCACCAATGCCTTGGACGTAAATGCGTTCGAAACTGCGGCTAATGAATCTGAGGCACTCATTCTCGATACAAGAGCCGCTCAGACATTTACAAAGGGTTTTATCCCCAATTCCATAAATATTGGAATTGATGGAAGCTTTGCTCCGTGGGTAGGTGCTTTGATTCCCGGTGTGGATCATCCGTTACTACTGATCACCGAAAGCGGAAGAGAAGAAGAAACGGTTACGCGTCTGGCCCGTGTAGGTTACTCTAATGTATTAGGTTACCTAAAAGGTGGATTTGAAGCGTGGAAAAATTCCGGAAAGGAAATCGATCAGATTGTGAGCATCAGTGCTGAGGAATTCTCAAAGCGTTTTGCCGCATCTGAGCTGACGGTGCTGGATGTACGCAAGCCCAGTGAATATGAAGCTGAACATGCCGAACAGGCAATAAATGTTCCTCTGGATTTTCTAAACGATCATCTGGCTGAAGTTCCTAAGGAAGGCGAGGCCTATGTTTATTGTGCCGGAGGATATCGCTCTATGATCGCCTTGTCTATTCTTCGTGCACGTGGCTGGAATAACTTAATTGATGTGGCCGGTGGATTTAAGGCCATTTCAGCCACAAATATTCCAAGGACCACCTTTGTGTGTCAGTCCAAGAAAGCCTGATCAACGTCCTCATGAAACCCTGGATTCTTTCTGTTATTGGAATTGTTTTTGGTACGCTGGCCGGCTATTTGTACTGGCAGGAAATAGGATGTCTATCCGGCACCTGCATCATTACCTCTTCTCCGGTAAACAGTTCACTCTATGGGGCCGTCATGGGATTTGTGGCCTCGGGACTCTTTGTTAAAGAAAAGAAGGATCAACAAAAAAATCCGGACTGACGCCCGGTTGCATCGCGGGATCGACAATTATATTTGTGGACTCCACCATTAGGGCTTTCTAACGGTTATTCCATCCGTCAATAATTCCTGCTTTAATGTCTGTATAGTTTCCAAAAAACCATAGGGCGACAACGATAACCGCCAAAATTTTCCAATTGTTTTTAACAAGTGTTTTAATGTCCTGAATAAGCTGATTCATATCGTGTAGTTTGATTGTAAACGTAATTTCATAAGGTTTTTCCCTGCCATTTGATACATTCGAAAAATCTTCTCCTAGAATTTTACTTAATTTTTTTAAGGAAAAGAGGCTTGGCTTGACCTTGTTGTTTTCAATTCTTTGAATGGTTCTAA
This sequence comes from Cyclobacteriaceae bacterium, assembly GCA_049423005.1. Lineage (GTDB taxonomy): Bacteria > Bacteroidota > Bacteroidia > Cytophagales > Cyclobacteriaceae > ELB16-189. The sequence continues at coordinate 1,057 of JBMSPY010000145.1, read as the reverse complement.
GCGTCATTCCGGATTCCTCTGCGAGTTGGATCTGAGTAAGTCCGTTCTTTAATCTAAGTTCTTTGATGCGGTAACTTGGATTCATGGTTCAAAATTAAATGATTGATTTTCTTAAGAAGGCGACATGATTACGTCATTGCTACGACATGGATTGGAGAAGGGTTATTGTTTAAGACTCTGTATAAGTTTTCATAGTATCCCAAACTGTCTGCTGTTCCAATTATCAGTCCGGAACGCCCATTGTTCTGGACCCACTTTTCTGGACTCCCGCTGTTCTGGACTTCAGTCCGCTTGTCTGGACTTCAGTCCAGAACATTTCTTAATTGACTTCAGTCCCAATCGTTTAATCCAATGTCACAACCCTCGTCATCACCCTCTTCTCCTCAATATTCGTCCAGGCTACCAAAATCTTTTCTCCGGAAAGTGTTGTCAATTGCGGAAATCCGGAAGGACGCGAAGAGCTGGTCTTGGCAACCAATAGGGGATCCCCGGTACGGCCGTCCTGGAATAATTTTCTAACCTTTATCTCTTCCCCCTCCAGCCAGCTGATGATAAAGTCTTGTCCTACGGCGGTAATGTCCACACGACCATTGGCCTTTCCTTCATCGATTCGAATCCTTTCTCCAAAAGTCTTGCCCCCATCACTCGAGAGCGATGCATAAACTGCAGGTTGATTCTGCGCAGCGGTAAACCAGGTGGTTGCTACCCGTGAATCATTGACTGCTACTCTGGGTCCATTCACCGGACATCCCTTTACTTCCCATCCATCGGCATGCACCGGCCTTGGAGTGGTCCATACCGAATCCTCTAAACGACTAACCGACATATCCCGAACTTCCGTCTCACTACGATCCCGATAAATAACGACAGGACTATCCTCAAAAACAGCTGCTGTAGTCTGGCAACAATCGCAGGTTCGATCATCAATTAGCCATTCTGCTTTTCGCTGACCTTCGTAGTCGCGTACAGCTGCGCGTAGACTCATCGAACCATGATGTCCACTGTGATCTCCTTCGCTTGCGGCGGTGCCTGCTGTTTGACGGCCATCCAACCAGGC
>JBMSPY010000144.1:0-5938 GCA_049423005.1 Cyclobacteriaceae bacterium | reverse complement strand
TAGTCATTAATCACATACCCCGCCGCAGCAACCAACACCGTTGAAAAACTAACTACAAGCATTCGCCAATCGGTAAGATTGGACTCAGAAATCAAGAAAGCAGAAGCTGAAAATTGAGCCAGGACAATAATCAGAAGATTCCAAACCCTGGTGAGGCGGATGATTGTTTTAACCGGGAACCGGGTTAATAAGGACATAGGTTACGGCTATCTTGCGAAGATACGTAATCCAAAGTAGTTGAGCGCTTGAACGGTTTTGACTAAGGGATATTTCAGCGGCACAGAATAGTCATATGTCCGCGATGGGCAGTATGCTCAGCGTGATTTAAAGCGGCGCGTGTGATAAGCAACACGCCGGCAACCAAAAGTAAGGCGGTGGTAATAGCCTGAACATTAAATCGGGTGCGTTGAATGATTGACGTTACTACACCTGATAATCCAAACATTACACCAAGCGTACCGGCGCCAAAAATCATCATGTATAAGGCGCCTTCTAACGGACTAGCCACTGCCAGGCAAGAAGTCAAAGCAAGATATGTCAGGCCACACGGCAGCAAACCATTTATGGTTCCTGTCAAAAACATAGCTACCATTCCACCAAAAGAAAGAAAACGAGAAAATTGCTTCTTCAAAGCAAGGGTTAATTGATTCACAGCCGACGAAATCATCGGAATCTGAAAATAACCTGTTCCCGCTACAGCTACCAGTATCAACAGGAGTCCCAGTAAAATGGAAATTAGATCCTGGTATTCAGTCCAGTTTAAGGCGTTCCCAAGCCATCCCACCAGTCCACCCAATACAGCATAGGTAAAAATTCGGCCAATGTTATACACCAGCTTTTTACGCCAGGCTGTACCGGAGCGCGTTGACGTCACCGCAACGACCAATGGCGTGCACATCCCGATGCAGTGGATGCTCCCGCCAATTCCAAGAACGAATGCAGCCCAGTAAAAACTCATTGTACGCTTACTTCTTCAACAATAAATTCCTTGCCATCCATTACCCATTTCAGCTGAACGCGGTAAAGTCCAGGTTCATAATTTTTCAACGCAAACGCCATTTCTTTACCTGGCGTCGCCTCAAACTGAAACCGGTGATCCAACTTCTGATTTCCCGGCCGCATAATGTTAAGCTCTCCGGATTGAATTCGATCTAGTCCTTCGTAACGAATGTGAACTCCCGAGGAAGAAAGTAAAATCTCCGGTTTTGCTTGCAGCGTCCGCGCATTGGCCATCGCCGACATCTTACGGCCATGCGCCAATTCTTCTTTATAGTAATCCGGTGTTACCAGACTAACCTCCTGACGAATACAAACAGTTACCAATGTTCCGATGAACAAGGCGAAGAGGATAAAGGCCACAACAATTGATTTTCCAAAATTCATAGGTCATTGAAATTTTTGTATAGGTCCAACAAATCGTGCACGAACAGTTTCAATCTTACGTAATGACTTCTCTCCCTCCACCAATTCATAGACGCCGATATCGATTGTCATTTTCATAGAACGCACTTCATCTTGAGGAATTTTTACGAGGAACATTCCCTTCAACATACTTTCCTTCGAAACAACAAGTGACGGATCTCCAATCTTCTGTAATTCTGCTGCAGAAGGATTTTCAATTTTCAGACGCAACTGAATCTCGTGAAAAGTCTTATTGACAAACTCGATGTTGTAGACATTTGAAATCATACCATCGTCGGATCGGGTATAAAGCGTGCCCGGTGCGCGAAGAACCGTAGTTTCAATATCCGCACGCGTAAAAACGAAATAGGTGAGCAGACCAATCAATGCTGCAAGCACCACACTGTATCCTTTCACCCGTGTTGTGAAAATGCGCTGAACTCCATTTTTGATTCCTGTGTAAGAAGCATACCGGATCAGACCAACAGGCTTCCCTGTTTTTATCATGACCTCATCACAGGCATCCATGCAGGCTGTACAATTGGTGCACTCCAGCTGCGTACCATTGCGGATATCAATGCCCGTGGGGCAAACATGAACACAGAGTTTACAGTCAATGCAATCCCCGCTTTTCGTTTCGGGAAGATCATGATGCTTTTTAATCTTTCCGCGAGGCTCTCCACGAAGCCAGTCGTAAGCCACAACCAATGAGTCTTTCGTGAGCAATACTCCCTGAAGCCTGCCGTACGGACAAACAGCTATGCAGGCTTGCTCACGGAAATAGGCAAATACGCCGTAAAAAATTCCGGTGAACGCTACCAGCCCGACGAAGCCGGCAAAATGAGCCGATGGCGGTTGACTTATGATTGTCTTGACCTGTTCGATACCAATCAGGTAGGACATAGCCACGTGTGCAATCAAAGTAGAGATGGTTATAAAAATCAATTGCTTGGAGCCCTTCTTTAAAATTTTTTCCGCTGTCCATGGGGCTGCTTTAAGTCTCCGCTGTGCCGGCGCATCCCCTTCGATCCAATATTCGATTTTCCGGAACACCATCTCCATGAACAAAGTTTGTGGGCAGGCCCATCCACACCACAATCGACCAAGGGAAACCGTAAACAAGATGATGAAAACAAAAAAGGTGATGAGCGTAAGTGCGAGCAGAAAAAAATCTTGAGGCCAGAACGGTTGTCCAAATAGGACAAACCTCCTTTCAAAAACATTGAGGAGCAATAAAGGCTGACCATTCAGTTTGATAAATGGTCCGGAAAAGAAAATCGATAATAGAAAAATGGTGACCCAGATTCTCCGTGTATGGTAAGTCCCAGATGGTTTTTTAGGATGCAGCCAAACACGCTTACCCTTTTCGTCTACCGTTGCAATGGTATTCCTAAACTCTTCGTCATAGGCATAAAAATTATTTTCCTTCTGCACTTCCATACGTCATAAAAGCTGAAGCTTAGTTTGATGCCCTTAGTTGTGTTGAATCTACAGCTGCCGGAGCTTGTGGCTGATACAAATCGCCCTCTGGCTTTTTAGCGTTTGACGGAGAAGTGCCCACCAGCGTAAGAACATAACTGGAAACATTTCGAATTTTTTCGGGACTCATGGAAGAGCCCCAAGCCACCATGTTGGTTCCGCTGACTCCATTTTTCACAACCTTAAAGATGGACCTAATGTCTCCACCATGTTTCCAGTAAGCATCGGTAAGATTCGGACCGATGTCACCACCACCATCCAAGCGATGGCAGCTGGAGCAAATGCTGGTATACGTGGATTTACCATCTGCCAAAGCAATGGCATCAGTTACTGCCGCGACTGTATTTTCATCGATGGCCTCTCCCGGTTCAGCTTTTTTCAAGGCGCGTAGTTGTTCATCCGCAGGAGGCACCTCAGCCTGATATTCGTCGTCTTGCAGTGGCCATGAGCCCGCAACGTGATAAACAAACAAATACCCTGCACCCCAAACAATGGTTGCATAAAAAAGCCACTTCCACCACGGAGGAAGATAATTGTCCAACTCACGGATTCCGTCATAATTATGATCCAACATCACAGTCTCCTCCTTCTCAAGCGGAACCGATCGATTGCTCCATTGCATCACTTGAGACCACCACGACGGCTCCTCTTGATATTCGATACCCTTGCGCTTGGCCAGTTCACGAGCATTCATTTCTGTCATTTGACGGATGACCTGAAGCAGGTAAACCGTAACGATGAGCACCAAAAGCAACACTATAAATATGAAGCCGGTTACGGTATATAGTAAGATGGTAGGATCATCCCACACCGAAGCGGCAGGCTGAACCTGAAGTGGAAGAAAAGTTAATCCGATATTCATGAGTATGGCTTTCATAAAGAAGAAGTTTGATGATCCTTGTGGCAGTTTTCATCGAGTGGCAGTTCACTCATCTCACGGACATAGCTACAGTCAGCTCTTAGAACCCACCAGATCAATCCGAGAAAAAAGAAAAAGAAAATGATGAAGGAGATGATCGGCCAGATGGCTACGTTATCGATTTCCTGAAGAATTTCTTTGTACATACCGCGCCTTAATTATTTCATGCTCGTTTCTGAAATCTTAATGTCTCTTCCCAACCTTTGGAGGTAGGCGATCAACGCAACGATTTCAGCTTCCGGCGCGATCTCATAACCTTCTTTTTTCAGATTGGCGGCAATGGCATTCGCTTGCTTTTCAAGATCAGCATTAGCCTTTTGCTCATAGCCTACTTCGTAAGGAACTCCAACCGTGCGTAAAGCACTGATCTTAGCTGCAGTCGTTGACTGGTCAACACTGTTTTCATACAACCACGGGTAAGCCGGCATAATAGAGCCGTTGGAAACCTCGGCTGGCGTGAGCATGTGACGGAAGTGCCAGCTGTCGGCATACTTACCGCCAATGCGATGAAGGTCCGGTCCGGTACGCTTGGAACCCCAGAGGAATGGGTGGTCGTAAACATACTCTCCGGCCTTAGAGTATTCGCCGTCTTTCGGATCATACCGTTGCACCTCTGAACGGAACGGGCGTATCAACTGCGAATGACAGCCTACGCAACCTTCGCGGATATAAATATCCCGACCTTGCAATTCCAACGGCGTATAGGGCTTCACGGCCTCAATCGTTGGGATGTTGGATTTTATCAAAAAGGTTGGCACCATTTCAATGATTCCGCCGATGAGAATAGCGACGAAAGCCAACGCTGAAAAAAGAATCGGCTTACTCTCCAATACATGATGCCATCCGCCCGAAGCTGCCGCTTTAACCATAGGAGCAACTTCCGTTTCTTCATTGGCCTCAAACTGTCCGGCTTTCGCTGTCTTTACAAGATTGTATATCATGACAAACACGCCGATCAGATATAAGCCTCCGCCAATGGCGCGCAGCAAGTGCATCGGTAAAATCTGAGCAGTAGTCTCCAGAAAATTCTGATACCGCAGAAATCCATCTGTGGTAAATTCTTTCCACATCAGACTCTGAACTACCCCTGAGATGTACATGGGGAGCGCATAGAATATGATTCCAAGTGTTCCGATCCAGAAATGAAGGTTAGCGAGTGGAGTGGAATGCAGTTTCGTCTTCCACATTTTTGGTACAATCCAATACAGCATTCCGAAGATCAGGAAGCCGTTCCATCCCAAAGCACCAACGTGTACGTGTGCAACAATCCAGTCAGTGAAGTGGGCAATAGCATTGACGTTTTTTAGCGAGAGCAGCGGACCTTCCAGCGTTGCCATACCGTAAGCAGTAATCGCTACAACCATAAATTTTAAAACCGGGTCCTCGCGAACGCGATCCCAGGCTCCGCGTAAAGTCATCAGTCCATTCAACATGCCTCCCCAGGAAGGTGCAATCAACATGATGGAGAAAACAACTCCCAACGATTGTGCCCAGTCCGGCAAAGCTGAATAGAGAAGATGATGCGGACCAGCCCAGATGTAAATGAAAATTAAAGACCAGAAATGAATAATGGACAATCGATAAGAGTATACCGGACGGTTAGCCGCCTTTGGAAGAAAATAGTACATCATCCCCAGGTAGGGAGTTGTTAGAAAAAACGCTACCGCATTATGACCATACCACCATTGTACCAAAGCATCCTGAACACCGGCGTACCAGGAATAGCTTTTGAAAAAACCAACCGGCATTTCAAAGGAATTGACAATATGAAGAACGGCTACCGTAACAAACGTGGCGATGTAAAACCAAATCGCTACATACATATGTTTTTCGCGGCGATTGAGAATAGTCCCAATCATATTCCATCCAAAAACAACCCATATCAAAGCAATGGCAATATCAATCGGCCACTCCAGCTCAGCATATTCTTTTGATGTGGTAATTCCCAATGGCAACGTGATTGCCGCCGCAAGGATGATGAGTTGCCAACCCCAAAAGTGAATCCAACTCAAAGTATCGCTGAACATACGCGCCTTCAACAAACGCTGCATGGAGTAATACACACCAGCAAACATTGCGTTTCCTACGAACGCAAAAATGACAGCGTTGGTGTGTAGGGGACGAATACGTCCAAAGGAG
>JBMSPY010000143.1:0-5966 GCA_049423005.1 Cyclobacteriaceae bacterium | reverse complement strand
TCCTGAACCTTTATGGTTTGAACGAAGCCATTGTCAACAGTTACCTCCTGCAGGGTTTGACCAGAAACTAAAATGAAATTGGTAACAAGAAAAATCGCTATGGTAACCGATTGCCGCATCCGGTTTATGCAGCAGCCTGAACTTTACGCTGGTGGAAATAGAAGGTAGCGAGGGCGCCTACACAAATAGCCAGCCCAAAAAATTCACGGGCCTCTTCGATATAGATGTTTTGCATTTTCGCAATGTCATCGAAAATTAAACTTCGATCGCCGGATCGGTACCATTCTAAGGTACCTGGCCAAAGACCAATCATCATCACGACGCACAATACAAGCGCAAGCAGATAGGTGATTGCCGGAAGCTTTTCAAACAGAAATCCAAGAGATAATCCGGCCATTAAGAAATAGAATGATCCCCACAGCCAGGGATCTGGATCATTAACCTGCACTAAAGCAAAAACAAGGAAAAGGGCAATGCAGAGTCCGCTGAAAACTTTCATGACGCAGAAGATTACTTCTAAATTAAGAATTAAAAGATCGCTCCTGCAATAGTGGCGGACATCATCGTGGCTAAAAAGGCCGCAATCATGGACCGCATGCCAAGCTTTGAAAGATCGCCTTTTCTGTTTTCAGCCATTCCGCCAATTCCACCAATTTGAATGGCGATTGAACTGAAGTTTGCAAAGCCACATAACGCAAACGTAGATATCAATACAGCTTTCTCGCTTAAAAAACCTCCCTCTTTAAATGTGGTAAGATCCGCATAGGCTAGAAATTCATTGAGAACCATTTTTTTACCTAAGAGACTGCCAACCTGCAAGGATTCGGTCCAGTCCACGCCCATAAAAAAGGCAAAGACACGAAATACCTGACCGAGTATATACTCCAATCCCAATCCTTTATACGCTCCAGCTGATGACGTACGAATCCATTCGTTTACACCTACCCAATCTCCGATGCCACCCAACATCCAGTTGAAGGCCAGAATCATGGCAATAAAAGCCAGCAGCATGGCTCCGATGTTCAGGGCTAATTTTACACCATCGCCAACACCAGATGCCAACGCATCCATCAGATTCACTCCAAGCTGTTCTTTGTTCACTTGCAATCGTGCATCAATCTTATCCGGTTCCATCTCTGGCATCATCAACTTAGACATGACGATGGCCGCAGGCGCGTTCATAATAGATGCACACAACAAGTAGGTTGCAAAACTCGCCTGACTGGCAGGATCTCTACCACCGAGCATGCCCACGTAAACGTCCAACACACTACCGGCCAGCGTTGACATTCCTCCGGTCATCAGACAAAACAACTCAGACTGCGTCATGTTCTTGATGAACGGTTTCACAAGCAGCGGTGCTTCTGTTTGTCCCATGAAAATATTGGCTGAAGCCGACAACGACTCCGAACCGGAAAGACGCATCGTCCGAACCATGAGCCAGGCAAAGCCTTTTACGATCTTCTGAAGAATTCCGAGGTAATACAATCCTGAAGTAACAGCTGAAAAGAAAATAACCGTAGGCAATGCCTGAAAGGCAAAAAGAAATCCGAGATTATGACCTGCAGAAGCATCGGAAAAACTGTTCACCGAAAGTCCGCCAAACAGGAAAACTGCACCCTGCCGTGCAAAGTCCAAAAAGGCTACAAATTTTGAGCTTAGAACACTAAAACCCTGGTTGATGATCTGTACTTTGAAGACCGCTATACCAAAAATGACCTGAAGCAAAACACCCATCCAGATAACCCGCCAATGAATGCTTTTTCTGTTTTGAGACAAAGCGTAACCAACGGCCAGTAAAAACAAGAGTCCGATAATTCCCCGGATGATATCCATGCGTGCGGTTTAGGTCTATACTTCAATACTAAAGACCTGCAGGGTAAATACAAAGCGTTTTTTTAATTGCGCTTGTTCAGCTCGTCGCGGATGCGGGCTGCCTTTTCATAATCTTCATTCTCAATGGCTTCATTCAGCATTTCATTGAGCTTGTCGAGGGACAGACTTTTTAGATCAGAGGACGGTTTTTTGGACTTACCCTCCTTACCAGTTTCCACCACGGCCTCTGAGGTTCTTGAAGAGGCCTCTTCCAATTCACTATCTTCCTGCTCTTCCTCTGTATCTTCTACCACAATACCCGCTTCGGAAAGAATGTGTTCGTAGGTGTAAATCGGTGCATCAAAACGTAGACCAATTGCAATAGCATCAGAAGGCCTGGAATCAATGGCAATGTGTTTGATGCCATCGGTGATCATAATCTGGGCAAAAAATACGCCTTCCTTTAAATTCGAAATAATAATTTCTTCTACCGTGAAGTTCAAATCGTTCCCAATGGCTCGAAATAAATCATGAGTCATTGGCCGGGATGGCTTTACCTTTTCAATTTCAATAGCGATGGCCTGGGCCTCAAACATACCTATGATGATGGGTAACCGACGATCGCCATCAACTTCTCCCAATACCAGCGCAAAAGAGCCAGATTGTGATTGACTGGAGGATAGCCCTAAAATTTCAAGTTTGATTTTGTCCATTATGCTTCCTTCAACGCTGCTGTAAGTCGGGGTATGACATCAAACGCATCACCAACGATACCGTAATCCGCTGCCTTAAAGAAAGGACATTCCGGGTCCTTGTTGATGACCACGATACACTTAGAGGCATTTACCCCTGCCAGGTGCTGAATGGCACCGGAAATACCTACGGCGATATACAGCTGCGGAGCGACTTTAATCCCAGTTTGTCCCACATGCTCGTGGTGCGGACGCCAGCCCATATCGGAAACAGGCTTGCTACAGCCGGTAGCTGCTTTAAGTGTCTTCGCAAGCTCCTCAAGCATTCCCCAGTGCTCTGGGCCTTTAAGTCCTCTGCCACCAGATACAACTACCTCAGCTTCAGGTAATAATATATCTCCAGTTGATTTTTCAGTTGAGATAATCTTAACCCCAAAATCAGCGTCCGAAAGTGTGGGGCTAAACGCCACGACCTCACAGGCACCAACGGGGTTTTCTTTTACTTCAGCCGCATTCTTGCGAAGCGTAAGAACCACCTTGTCTTGATTGGACTTAACCTTAGAAAAAGCCTTCCCTGAAAAAATTGAACGTTTGAACTGTCCGCCCTGTTCGGCTTCCGTTACACCGGTAATCAGACTTGCCCCAAGTTTTACTGAGGCGCGTGCAGCAGCTGGAGTGCCTAACAAAGTGCCTGCAACAATAACTTTAGAGGCGCTCTCCTGTTCAGCAGCTTGGGCAAGTGCCGTACCAACAGCCATGGCATGGCCTTGAACGAAACGCTCGTCGGCACAATGGAGAACTTTTGAAACTCCATAACGGGAAAGGTCTTGCAAAGTCCCTGCCTCAGCAGGTCCAAGAACCAAGGCCGTGATCGGAACTCCTGCGGCATAGCAACAGGCTTCAAGAGAACCTTTTCTGACTTTACCTTCTGATAATTCGACGTAGACTAAAATGGCCATACGGTTATAAAACTTTTGCTTCAGACTTTAAACGATTCACCAACTCTTTCTCCTGACCAGCCTCAATCATTTTGACTACTCCTTTAGACGGAGGCATTTCAAAACCGAGGGTCGAAGTTCCCGACGTAACACCGGCCGATTCGACCACCTTCAAAGGCTTTGTCCGGGCGCCCATAATACCCCGCATATTCGGGATTTTCCATTCCGCAATAGGCTCCTGGCAACCAGCTATCAGTGGCAATGCGCACTCCACCGTTTGTTTTCCGCCTTCAATTTCCCGGACCATAGTGGCTACCCCACCTTGAATGTCTAGTTTCATTACAGGAGAAATAGAGGGAATATTTAACAAGGCTCCCAGAAGCGCATGCACTACCCCACTATTATGATCAATGGATTCACGGCCCGTAAGAATTAGGTCGTACCCCGCAGCCTGGGCAGCAATTAAAGATGCAGTTTCAAAAGAATCGATGGGATTAGCATTAACGCGAATGGCGTCATCAGCACCAATGGCTAAGGCTTTGCGAATGGTTGGCTCCGTTTCCGATCCACCAACGCAAATAACCGTTACAGTCGCTTGAAGAGACTCCTTCAACTCTACTGCACGTGCCAATGCATAATCGTCGTAAGGACCGATAATGAACTGAACACCGTTCGCATCAAATTTGGTCTGGTTTTCTGTGAAACTGATCCGGGATGTGGTATCCGGGACATGTGAAATGCAAACCAGGATTTTCATATCAAAAAGTCACTTTTTTTGGCCCTGCAAGATAGAAGAAATCCGCCAAAGCCTGGACATATCAAAGGTCGCAACCTCGATAATCTACGGAAAAAACATACTGCTTTTTGTTAACCCGTTCAATCATGGGATTTCCCTTATAATCAGGTTGATAGCAGGCCCCAGTCGCTAAATCAATAACCAATCCTAACATTCCAAAACCCAGTGTACTCAGTATAAGGGTTCCTGTTTTAGCCTTTGGATTGAAGTACCAGGTCTGTGGCTTGCAATCCTCCTCTATAACATTGATCATAATGGGATCCTTACGGTTGAATGACCCCATCGCCATACCCTTTCCGGTAGCCATTCCGTTGATGGATACGGTTGCCTTAGGATGATTTTTAGCAATGGCAGAAGCATTGTACCGGCTACCGTTAAAAATGACACCGCAAGAACTTAAAACGATGCCTAAGAAAAACAGACAAAATGACGAGTAAAAAAATTTCATTAGAATGAATTGATTATAGATCGCTCACAGAATTAAAAACCAAAATAATAAAAACAAGCAGTCCGAAGACCAAAGAGATAAAAACGTCTGACTTCCAATTGAATTCTTTTTTTCGGACTTCCAAAAAAGACAAAACTGTAACAACCACCAAAGCCAACAAAAATGGAATCGTAAACAATTCGCGTACCACTCCAAACCACAAAGGCTCCGCCCACCGATCAGCCTGTGCAACCAGAAATAGCAGAAACGAACCTGCGACCAGATTGGCAAGAAGAAGGATGGTGTTTCGATGGAAATTCAACTGTAACCGAGCTTTGTGTGACAAGATAATTGGTTTTGAGTAGTTCCTATGGAATAGGAAGTTAGAAGATATCTTTCGATTTTTAAAAGCTGTCTTTCCTATCGCAAACTGCTAAGATTATGCGCATCATTTCCATCAGCAATCCGGGCGGACCGGAGGTTCTGAGACTCTCTCAAAGGCCTATTCCTACTCCTTCATCCAATGAACTTCTGATCCATGTATCCTATGCCGGAGTCAACCGTCCTGATATTGCGCAACGCAAAGGAAAATATCCGGCTCCCCCGGGTGCACCAGCAGATATCCCCGGTTTGGAAGTATCCGGAACAGTTGAATCGACAGGAACCGAAACAACCCGTTTTAAACCCGGTGATCAGGTTTGCGCCCTACTCAGTGGTGGCGGTTATGCCGAATATGTAACGGTTCCGGAGGGACAATGTCTACCACTGCCAAAGGGATTTTCACTGACTGAGGCTGCTGCACTTCCGGAAACTGTGTTCACTGTGTGGCATAATGTTTTTCAACGTGGTCAGCTAAAGCCAGGAGAAATACTTCTTGTTCACGGTGGCACGAGTGGCATTGGTGTTATGGCGATTCAATTAGCAATAGCTGCAGGCGCTACCGTTATCACAACGGCCGGAACCGACGAAAAGTGCAAGTTCTGTGAACAACTAGGTGCAGTGCTAGCCATTAACTACAAAAAACATGATTTCACAAGTGAAGTCCTGAACTTTACAAAAAACAAAGGTGTTGATGTAATCCTTGATATGGTTGGAGGAGCCTACACCCAAATGAACCTGGATTGTCTTGATGCAGACGGGCGATTGGTTTTGATCAACTTCATGTCCGGAGATGAATCAACCGTTCGGCTTTCTTCAATTTTGCGTAAACGATTAACCGTTACAGGGTCTACCTTAAGGGCCCGTGATGCGGCTTTCAAAAAAGATCTTGCCAACGAAGTTGAACGAATGGTGTGGCC
>JBMSPY010000142.1:0-6096 GCA_049423005.1 Cyclobacteriaceae bacterium | reverse complement strand
CCGAAAACCTAAACCTTATATGTTTACCAAATCAACCAAGGTTATAATCCTTAGTTTTTTATTCCTTTTTGTCCTTTGGCATCCAAACGCTAGTGCACAGGATCAGGAGCGAAAAACCATGTTGAATTATTACGGAGCCATAGAATTTACAGCCAATCGACCGAATGGACCCTACAATACTTTTTTCACACTTGGTGAGCAGGACTTTTTTATCACTTCTCGAATTACAGACCGCATCTCCTTTCTAGGTGAAACGGTTGTAAAGTTTGACCCCAAATCAGGCACTACCTTCAGCCCTAGTATAGAACGGGCTCAAATGAAGTTCGATTACTATAAAAACCATAGCCTCATTGTTGGTAAAATTCACTCCCCTGTAAATTATTGGAATGATGTGTATCATCACGGAAGGGTATTTTTTCCAACAATTGACCGGCCAGTGGCCTTCAGTCATTTTATTCCGCTGCACACTTTGGGTGCACGCTTAATGGGTCAAGGCCTCGGAAAGCTGAATTTCGGCTACGACTTTGTTTTAGGAAACGGAATCTCTTCTTCCGATGTCTTTCATGAGGGTCCACATTTTTCTGCAACATCATCAGTTCACATAAAGCCAGTGGATGGACTTCGGTTACAGGCTTCCTATTATTATGATTTGCTTACAAAAAATGCGGCTGGCGTTCATAGTGGTCAAATTAACCAGCCTTTTGATTATAAAAAGGACATCAGGTACAATATGGTTTCGACCTCAATCGCTTATTTCGGTAAAAAGGTCGAATTCCTGAATGAATCACTTTACAACTTCAACTATTCCGATTCGTTAGGTAGAGCCAATAATTACAGCTCATACACGTATCTGGGTTTTCGACTTGATGACAACCGGGTGCCATTCATGGTATTCGATGTTACCAGTACCGATGATGAGCGAGAGCTTCATATTTCGCATGTACATCGAATTCAGTACGGCATTGGATTCCGTTACGAATTTAGCTATCTCCTGAATATTAAGGCCCAATTCATGCGTAGCGGTGATTTCCACAAGCACGGCGGCTCGGAGGTGCCGGAATTGAACAAACTCTATTTTAAAGTTCAACTGGCATACGGATTATGAGGATGTTAAAACTATTGGTCTTACTGATGTTTTGTGGCCTGTTCAAGCCACAAAATGCTCAGTCACAGGATTTCCAGGTAGTTGGAAATCAGACCGGGGTGTCAACCCGCACGCAGTCACAGTTGGTCAGTGTCTTTAAACCCAAAAACAACCGATGTGATAACAATAAAGCAGTGATCATCGTTCTTCCCGGAACAAGCTCACCAATTAATGAAAAGGTCGCACAACAGATTTACTCCAATAGTTTTGTGGCCGTTCAAAAGTATTGGCTCTCGCTGGTGTTTCAGGGTCGTTTCAATGCCCCTTACTTCTTTAACACGGATGAAGAAACACTGAACTTTATTCGCAAAACACCGGGTGCTATCGGGTTTGTCTCCACATCTGCAGCTGTCCCGGAAGAATTGCTGATTAAAATCAAATAGCCGTGCGCTTTTTCCGCAGCATCACCTTTCAGATTTGGGCACCGTATGCGACGTTGTTCTTTATTCTGGCGCTTGCTGTGGCGTTGTATTATCCTTCCATGCAGTATGACCTATTGCGTGACCAAAAGCGAAACGAGCTCACCGAAATGGCGCGTGCCATCGCAGTCGGTATTGAATTGTCCCTTGACGCTGGTAATTACGCTGGTCTGGAAAAAACGCTAAGATATTTTGCAGGAAGTGACCAGGAAGTGTCCGTACTCGTTTTCTCGCCAGGAGAAAATCCGCTCAAACCTGATGTCATAACTTATTTTCCTCAGACGATTAATCCGGATCAAATCATTGCTGACTCCGTTACTTTGTTTAAAGTAAAGCAGCCATTTAATTCAGCTACATTTTCTGGAACGGTAGAGGTGGTGATTCCAGAGCGCTACATTTCCGAATTGGTATGGAACCTGAATTATCCAGTATACTTCTTATTGGCCAGCGCATTTATCGTTGCGGCCTTTCTTTTCTATTTTGTTGCAAAACGAGTCAGTACCCCGATTAAAGAATTAACAGATTTTTCCAAATCGTTAATCGACACTGGATTCACCGGTAGTCAAGAAACCTCAAATGAAAATGAAATTGGCACGCTTCGTCATTCTCTGCTTTCACTGAAGGATTCTTTGAACTTTCAACGTGAGGAAAATAAAAAGATTCTTGAAGGTCTGGAGATCGAGGTAAAGCTTCGAACCGAAGAATTGCGTAACGCTGTCGATAAGCTTAAACAGGCTCAATTATCGGCTCGTTTAGGAAATTTCATCTATTGGTTTGAGTCTGACCGATTGGAATTATCCGATAACTTGATCGAATTTCTTGGCCCTGGCGTTAAGGAAATTACCAATTTCCAGAAATTTCTTACCCTGCTCAGTGAGACCGGAAAAAGTCAGGTAAAGCCCCTCTTTAAAAGTGCCGATCGCCCCGGGCATCGTTTTACAGTTGACCTTCGACTTTCGGATAATGTGGTCTGGATTAACATGACAGGGCAGGTCCGTCATGACGATAAAACTGGAGAAATTTTTATCGGAGGTACAATTCAGGATATTTCAGACCGAAAGGCCGCAGAGGCGGAAGTCAATAAACTTTCATTGGTAGCCCGATTGAGTACAAATGGAATTGTGATTACCGATAAACAACGGCGAATCGTATGGGCCAACCAGAGCACTGAACTACTTACTGGATACTCGCTTTCTGAAATGATAGGCAAGTCGCCTAAAATGTTTCAGTTTAATGAGACAGATTCACAGACAGTTGAAAAAATTAGGTTTGGTCTTTTGACTAAACAAAAAATCAGAGTTGAGATTCTGAATCGCTCCAAGCAAGGCAGGATTTATTGGGTGGAACTGCACATCGAACCTTTCTTCGATGAGTATGGTAACCTTGAAGGATACCTGGCTATCGAGGTGGATATCACTGACCGTAAACGCTACGAGGAAGATCTTCAGAAAGCGCTTGAAAAAGAAAAGGAGGTCAGTCAATTAAAGTCTCGGTTCATTACCATGACTTCACATGAATTCCGGACTCCACTCACGACCATTCAGTCCAATTCCGAATTACTTTTTTATCACTTTAAAAAGCTGTTGCCAAATCCGGACGATAAAGCATATAAATTTATCGGTCGTATCAATTCCGAGATTACACGTCTGACCAGTTTGATGAACGACATACTTCTATTGGGTCGAGTCGATTCAGGAAAAATTGAGTTTAAACCTGTAAACACAGATGTGATTCCTTTAATCGAAGAATTGATTTCACAACGTCAGTTTGTCATCAATGATGATCGGGTTATTAAATTATCTGTTGTTGGAAATCCTTACCCGATTCCACTTGACACTAGTTTATTCACACACATCATCAGTAACCTGTTTTCAAATGCCCTAAAATATTCAAAAGGTAAGGCTGATCCGGAATGTACAGTATCCTTTATGGATGCCATCGTTCAAATTACCGTAGTGGATTACGGTATTGGTATTTCTGACGAGGATCTTTCTAAAGTATTTGAATCGTTTCATAGAGGAAAGAATGCAGAAAACATTCAAGGTACAGGTCTCGGTCTACAAATTGTAAAGCAATTTGTAGAGATGCACAGTGGTAAAATTGAGGTTACCAGTAAATTGGGGGTGGGCACCAAAGTTGCGATTGACTTCCCTGCTTTTGGTTAATTTCAGGATCAGACATAATGTATTTTGAATGCATTGGTTTATACTTAGATGGCACAAAAAATAAATGAAAGGCAAGTAATTTTCTTAGCATTGCAAACAGTCCTTACCTACTCCTGATGTCTATCTCCTTAGATCAGTCCTTTAAACATTTTTTTGAGGCCGCTCCGGTTCCTGTGTATTTAATTGATTCTTCTGGGAAAATTCACTTTTCAAACCAAGCTTTTTCTACCCTTATCCAGTGTGCACCTGAAAAGCCATTGGGTCATTTAAACCAATTACTTCCTGAGACTTCTGACATCGGCATCGAGATTCTTCGTCTATTCCAACATGCCGGAGATTCTTCAACACTGGAACTAGAAATACAATGTTGCTTGGGTGCGCGAAAAACGCTTGGGCTCACCACTTCGCTGCTTGCGAATCAAATGCAAGATAATGTCCTTTTGGTCTGTTGCCGGGATCTGACCGAAACAGTGTATCTCCGAAACAGACTGATTAAAAGTGAAAACCGTTTTAGAGAACTTATACAAAATAGTAGCCTTGGATTGCTGGAGGTGGATAACAATGAAATCATCAAATACGCCAATCTGAGTTTTTGTACCTTAACCGGTTACACACCCAAGGAACTTATTGGCCGACACGCGCCATCCATTTTACTTCCGGGTGATGACATACAGGCCAATGAGAGAATTTCTGAAGTTCAGGAAAAACGTAAGTCTGGAATTTCCGATGCCTATGAACTTCGGATTCTGGCAAAAGGAGGAGAGCCAAAATGGGTTTTGATCAGCGGGGCCCCTCTGTATGATGACGACGGAAATGTGGTGGGTTCCATGGGTATTCACCACGACATTACATTTACCAAGCATGCTGAAAACGAACTTCGCAAAACGCTCCAAAAAGAGGCTGATCTGAATCAATTAAAAACCAGATTTATAACACTGACCTCCCACGAATTTCGAACACCACTCACAACCATTCAAACCAGTGCCGAATTGATGAGGATGGTGACCGAAAATCCAGACCGTGGTAGTACTGAAAAACTTCATCGGTACATTGGTCGCATAACGCAGGAAGTTTCTCGGTTAACCAGTCTGATGAATGATATCCTGGTATTGGGTCGAATTGAAGCTGGACGAATCGCTATGAATGCGCGGCCAATCGATTTAGTTCGTTTAACCCGTGAGCTCATTGATGCAGGACATTTTTTACAATCCGATCCTCGCTCTTTGCATCTCTCCGTTATTGGAAATCCGGTACCGGTTGAGGTTGACGCCACGTTGGTTACCCATATTTATCAAAACCTTTTTTCCAATGCGTTAAAGTATTCGCAGGGTAAGGCCGAGCCGCTGGTTACTTTGGAGTACCTCGAGGACCGATGCCGCATCAGTGTCCGTGACTATGGCATTGGTATCCCCGAAATGGACATTCGCAATCTGTTTCAAACCTTCTATAGGGCCTCCAATGTGGAGAATATCCAGGGAACTGGCTTGGGCTTAACCATCGTAAAGCAGTTCGTTGAATTGCATGGCGGGAAACTTTTTGTCGAGAGTGCTGAAAATTTAGGCACCTGTTTTGCATTTGAAGTATATTTAAAGCTGCCTTCGTAACCCCCCACATGCCAGTTACCAAAACCATACTGGTCATTGAAGACGACCAGAATATCCGCGAGAGTATAACCGACCTACTCGAAACCAGCAATTTTAATGTCCTTACAGCCGGTAATGGAAAGGACGGTTTGGACCTGGCTATTTCAAAGGTCCCAGATCTGATTATTTGCGACATCATGATGCCGGTAATGGATGGCTATGAAGTCATCCAGGCCATTCGTAAAGAAAAGACGCTGCAGGATACCCCATTTATTTTCCTTTCCGCAAAATCACAAAAGGTTGACGTTCGAAAAGGAATGGATCTGGGTGCCGATGATTACCTGACCAAACCATTCAGAGCGCAGGAATTATTTGATGCTGTTGAAACTAGGATTTGGAAGAAGGAGGTAGGGGAGCGTGAGTTGAGGGATACCAAACAGGAACTGGAAAAGCTCAACCAGCAAATGGTGGCGATTTCGGAGGCCGATATTCCTGTTTCCATGATCATTTCTGATAACCACGGCACCATTGTACACTTTAGTAAAGGTGCTGAGCGGTTATTAGGTTATTCCGCTGACGAAATGGTGGGTAAAAAGCCAATTACCACCCTTCACATCCGTGAGGAAATTATGGCCCGTATTTCTGAATTGAAGGAATTATTGGGTAAAGAGGTAAACATGTCCAATGCCTTTCTTACCGAAATTCCTAATAGGTACAATTACGAATCTCGGGAATGGACTTATGTGCGAAAGGATAAATCAACGTTTCCGGTTCAGCTGGTGGTA
>JBMSPY010000141.1:0-6137 GCA_049423005.1 Cyclobacteriaceae bacterium | reverse complement strand
AATCATACGGCATTATTTCGGTACGCAGGTTTAATTCTTGGAGTTGTTACCATTTTTCAGGTTCTGATGGTTTTTAAAAACGATCAGCAGTCGCCCTTACCGATGAAAATTATTCTCTTGTTTTTAGCTTCCGCTGTTTTCTCTTTTCAGGTCTTAAATATTTCGGCCTACATCAATTTTTCTGGTGCTTACTTTTTGATGGCCATTCTTTACCACATTTTTATGTCCCTGCTGTTGTTTATGATTATGATTATGCAGGTAGTGACTAAAGAAAGCAAAAAGTAAAAAGGATTCTTTATCCATTTCAAGGATAAGTTATCCCAAACACGGATTCAATTCAATTTGGGAGTTTTTCCTCAATTAGTTTTGATTAACTGATTAAGGGGGTAATCGGTTGTTTGTAGAAATCTTACCTAATGTCGTAAAAGTGCTCTAGCTATGACATTACTAGGAAGGATTTAGGGGTCGGATGTTGGTGATGTTTGGTTAACCTGATTTAGAAACTCATGAAGAGAACTGTTTCAAAGGGCCGGTCGAATTTCAAATCAAAGGCAAAGGTGGATGGTGGTGGTTACCGCGGACAATTGAGTCGTATACGCGACAAATTTTTTGAGAGCATAGTTAAAGCGCCTTTAGCCATGGCGCGTTTTGATAAAAAAATGAACTATTTATTCGCCACGGATAGGTGGATATCCGATTATGGCTTAGACGGAAAAAACATTGTTGGAAAGAACCATTACAAAATTTTCCCGGAGAAGCCAGATGAGTTAAAGGAAATACAACGAAGAGTTCATAAGGGTGAGGTTTTAAGCGGAACAGAGTACCCATTTGTCCGTAGCAATGGAAAAATAGAATATGTTAATTGGATAGCCTTACCATGGTATGATTTGGATCAACAAATTAAAGGTATTGATATTCTAAGTGAGCTGGTTACGTCGCGAATAGTTGCAGAGCGGGAGCTTGATTTAATTAAGAAAAAATTTGATTTTCTGGTCCAGCAAGAAACCCTTCGATTACATCATTTGCTGATGGATGAAAAGAAATTAAATCAGATGAAGTCTGATTTAATTTCTTTAGTGGCTCACGATTTTCGAACACCATTAGGAGTTATTCTATTATCCATGCAGCTCCTTCGCCTGGATCTGAAAAGTGAAAGTAATGCTAAAGCCTTACTGCTTACAGAAACTGTTACGAAAGCTACGTTAACGATACGGGATACCCTAAACGAATTCTTAAGTAACCAATCTGTTTACACGGACTCCTTTCCTATTTCAATTGAAAGCATTGATGTGGACGAGTTAATTCAAGGAATTATCCGTGACTTGAAATCTGAAAATGATTCGCTGCCGGAATTCAGACTATTTATAAAATTCTCTCCTCCTATTTTTACGGACTCATTTTTAGTGAAACAAATTTTACGTGTACTCCTTTCAAATGCGATAAAATTTTCTTCCTCAACTTCAAAAATTATTATTCGATCTAAACAAAAGTCTGGAGTTCTGAAAATCTCCATACAGGATTTTGGAGTTGGAATTAAAAAAAAAGATCAAAAAAAGATTTTCAGAGCTCATTATCGTGGTCAGAATGCGGCCAGTTACCCTGGCTCTGGGATGGGGCTTTATATTGCCAATCGTTTGGTGTCTTTCCTGGAGGGAGAATTACATTTTCGTAGCCGGATTGGTCATGGGTCAACGTTCACCTTAACATTAAAGGATACTGTTCATGTATAAAATTTTAATTATAGAGGATGATGGTTTATTTTCTAAAAGTGCAGAAGAGATTCTGCGCTTATCTGATTATGAAGTGTTGGTAGCTGCCGATGGTCGCAATGGCGTAAAGAAAGCCATCGAATTAATTCCCGACCTTATTTTATGTGATATTCAGCTCCCGGATTTGGATGGTTTTGGTGTGCTTAAGGCCATTCGTAATTCTGACAGACTACGTAAGACCTTATTTATTTTTATGTCCGGTATTCCCCAACATCAGGATTTCCGAAGAGCCATGGATAGTGGTGCTGATGATTTCTTACTCAAACCATTTACGGGAACGGAATTGTTAATGTCGGTCAGCTCAAGACTTCAGCGATTGGAACAACTATCGGAGTCCGACTCACCTCTTTTAGATGATGATAACCTTCCAATAAATTTTCAAGACAGGTTGGCTGTTCGGTATCCTTTAACTCATTTTAAAAAAAATGCTCAAGTATTTCATTCCGGTCAGAATATTCATTTTTTGATTTTTCTTGTTGAAGGAATTCTTCGTTGTAGTCGATTTGATCATAGCGGTAAGGAGTTAACGGTAGCAATCTATTCCCCTGGCCAATTCGTCGGACTTACGGAGTGGTTGCAGGGTCTTCAGTTTCAGGATGATGGTCATGCATTAACTGATCTTGTAGTCATTTCTGTTCCTGTTGCTGATTTCAAATCTGAGATTTTACGAGCTCGAGGCGTGAGCACCCTTTTAACTAGGCAATTGGCCACGGAGCTGAGGAATCAAAACGAGTTGTTGTTAAATCTGGCTTATCAGGATTTAAGGGGTAAAGTTGCTTACGCTTTTTTACGACTTCATGGGGTTATGCAAAATCAAATGGACCCTAAGCAGTCCTTACCAATTACTCGGGTAATTCTGGCCACGATTGCCGGGATA
Organism: Cyclobacteriaceae bacterium; assembly: GCA_049423005.1. Classification (GTDB taxonomy): domain Bacteria; phylum Bacteroidota; class Bacteroidia; order Cytophagales; family Cyclobacteriaceae; genus ELB16-189. The sequence goes on along the minus strand of JBMSPY010000141.1, from coordinate 3,491 downwards.
GCCAAGGAATCGGCTGTCCGTACCGTGCTTGATTTTATCGATGAAGGTTTACTGGAAGAGACTAGCGAAGGTTTTCGGATTCTTGATCGGGCTGGTCTTGAAAAGATTTCTCAATAAGGCATTCGTTTATGAGTACAATTCTCAAAGTTTTTTTTTGACTTAGGATTTAAATGAGAGCTCAACTGTTGTTCCTTTTCCTAGGGTGCTCCGAACCTGAATTCCTGCTTTGTGAAGGTCCATTATGTGCTTGGTGATGGCCAGCCCGAGACCTGTACCATTTAGATTTTCCACATTTGAGGCACGCGTAAAGGATTTGTAAAGTTCTTGATGGAATTCTCCAGGAATTCCAATTCCCTGATCTACGATTTTAATTTTTAATGAATCAGCTGCAAAGTCCAAACAAACTTCCGGTGATGGCCTTCCAGCTGAAAATTTCAAGGCATTGTTTAAAATATTGTGAATAGCCTGGCTCAATAGTCTCTCATCGGCCGTAATGTGGAATGGGGTGCCAGTTACGTTGATTGAAGGTTTACGCGGATCTCCTGGGTGTAAATCAGTTCCTTCAATAAGGTGTTGGATCATGGCTAAAATATCCAATGAAATAGGTTCAAATGAAACTTTGTCATTTACTGCACGACCCAGGAATCGCACTTCATTCATCAGGCTGTTGATCCGATCTACTTCAGCGAAAATTCTGGAGAGATGTTTTTCGAGCTTTTCCTTTTTTTCGACCTGAAGGTTGTCAATAATTAGTTTAAGAAGATCCGCACTGGCCTGAATGGAGGTTAACGGTGATCTGAACTGATGTGATGTCATCGTAATGAAGTTGGACTTCATTCGGTTTAGCTCAATTTCACGTTCCAGAGATTCCTGTAATTTGGCTCTAAAATCATTCACCTCATTTTCCTTGTGCGTCCGCAACTTAAGGTTTATGAGCATTTGCGAATACAGTTTCAAAAGATCGATTTCATCCTGGGTATAAACGCGGTGGTTGCGCACGGCATCAAACCCAATAAAACCGAGGCACGTGGAGCCATCCATCATCGGCAGCGTGATGAGGCTTTTGATGTTTTGCGCGCTGAGAATATCGCGCAGATTGCCTTTCGGTAGTTTTTCGACTTCCGGGATGTAAATCAGTTTGCCATTAAAATGGTTGGTAATCCAATCCGGCAGGTACTCATATGGAATTTCCTGAAGATTCTGAATTTCAGGCTGAATTCCCTCGATGCAGTGCTCGTAAAGATTGGAAGTTGTTTTGGTTTCGTGGTTGTATTCAAAAATATAAGAGCGATCCGCATCGACGAAAGTTCCAATCTCCTTTAGGGAATTATTAATGGCTTCACTTGATTTTTCCAGGGGTATATTGATGTATTCATTGCTAATTTTCATGAGCAAGGCCTGAAAAGCAGCTTTTCTGGTCAGAATCTTTTCGACCTCATGCAAGTGTAGATTTTCTGATTCAATGTTATCCTGAATGGAGCTCATAGCAGTTAAAGCGTAGCTATAAAAGTAATAAATTACCATCGATGAGGAGTTGCCTCATCACTACTTAAAACTTCCTGATCTAATTTTCGATCATTAAAGCGCGACCGATAAAAAACTTCTGATGGTTGAGAAAATCTTCTAGTTTCCGGTTATGGGATGATTCCACCTGTGCTTATCCGGAAGAACTCCCAGGCGAATGTCTTTTAGAATAGCTTTTACTTTATTTTGAAAGGAATCTATCCCAGGTTCACGAACGGAGTAATCAGTACCATTGATGTTAATGGTGGCAATGGGCGCTACCACTGCAGCTGTACCTGTTCCAAAAGCCTCCGAAAGCGTATTGGATTTAAAAGTGTTTTCTAGCTCACTTACTTTAATGCGTCTTTCCTCCACGCTTATCCCCATATCCCGTGCCAAGGTCAGGATCGAATCGCGGGTGATGCCATCAAGAATGGCTGTATTTAATTGTGGTGTGGTGAGTACGCCATTCATCATGAACATCACATTCATCATACCGACTTCATCGACGTACTGATGCTCCTTGCCATCGGTCCACAATACCTGGTCGTATCCTTCCTGAACAGCGATTCTGGTAGGGTAGTAGGCACCGCCGTAATTACCGGCACATTTCGCAAATCCTGTTCCACCTTCAACCGTACGTGCATAGTGAGTTTCAACTTTCAATCGGTATGGCTTGGGTTGGTACAATCCTGCGGGACTGGTGAGAATGATGAAATGATACTTCTTGGCAATGTTCACTCCAAGTCTGGATTCAGATGCGAAGCAAAACGGACGCAAATAAAGAGAGGCGCCATCATTTGATGGTACCCACTTTTGATCTACCCGGATCAGTTCTTCCAATCCCCCTAGAAATAATTCCTGTGGAACAGAAGGCATGCACATTCTGTCGAGCGAGCGGTTGAATCGATCTAAATGTCGCCCGGGTCTGAAAATATTGATTGCACCATCGGCCATTCGAAAGGCTTTCATGCCTTCAAAAACAGATTGACCGTAATGCAAGGAAAGCATGGCTGGTGATAAATTTAAATCTCCAAAAGGCATAATTTCCGGTTCACCCCATGTTCCATTTTCAAAGATGGCCACCAGCATGTGGTCGGAAATATTTTTCCCAAACTCCAGGTTGCTGAAGTCTACGGAGTTAATTCGGGAGTTCTGGGTCAGGGTGATTTTCATCGGATCAGATTCAAATAATTCTGCGAAAATAATTCATTTGAGTGAGTTCAAGATCATTTTTCACGATTCTGGACCCATGGCTTGTTTGAAAAATTGTTATTGACCAGCAAAACTCCAGCCAGGGTTACCAGAACCCCCAACATTATTTTTAAACTCAACGGTTCGCTCAATAACAACCATCCAAGAATCAATGCTACAATGGGGTTGATGTAGGCATACATCGATACAACGGTTACCGGTAAATGCCGCATGGCATAAAGAAAACAGATGTAGGCTAGAATGGATCCGAACACGATGAGGTACACTAAGGCTAAAATTGAACTTTGGTCCGGATTTACCGTGGACCAGTCTTCAAACAGGTAACTGGCAGGTAGCAACACAATTCCTCCGCCAAGCATCTGAAAGGCTGCTGCACCTGTTGTTGGCACGCTGTTGTTCAGCCGTTTGATCAGGATGCTTCCTGCCGCCCAACCCAATCCGGCAACAAACATCAGTGCCGCTCCCTCCCGCACTTCGGCTCGGTCGAAGCCAATCTGACCACCAAAAATGATCACGATACCGGTTAGTCCGAGTAGTGTTCCACTAACGATCCGGAGATTGGGATACTCCGACCGATTCAAGACCGTATTTAAGATTACGATCCATACTGGAATCATGGAGGAAATAATTGCGGCGAGACTGCTGGAAATGTGAACCTCGGCTACCGAAACCAGTCCATTGCCAAATGAAAATAATAGAATACCAGCCAGTGCATGCAGAAGCATTGCAGAAATAGGAACTTTTTTAAGGTTGTGATCCTTCAGAAAAAAAAG
>JBMSPY010000140.1:0-6142 GCA_049423005.1 Cyclobacteriaceae bacterium | reverse complement strand
ACAACAGGCTGACCAGTGGCTAGCGCGTCATTCAACGCTAAACGCAAACGACCGGATTCCCCAAGATAAAACCCTGAAAACGGAGAGTCGGTTTTTTCAATAAAGGATGCAGCCATAGCCACCAAACTGGAATCGTCCCTTTCAGTATACGATGGAAGCACTGCAAAAAAATGCGTACCCTTTAAGGGACCAAACCGATGCTCATAGGATTGAGCAGCATTCTCAAGATAAAAGGAAAGTTCTCGCACATGGTGGCACGAAAATCCGGTGGCCGTGGTGCCACTACTCCGAAATATTTTTTGAGTTTCCCAGTTACCCGTTTTTACTTCATACGATTTGAAAAACCCTATGGGGAGGAACGGAATATCCTGAATGCCTTTTATGCTGTCTGGATTGACACCATACAGCGATAAAAAGCGGGCATAGACCTGATTTTCCCTCGACTGCAACTTAAAGACCTCCAGGGCAATTTCGTCGAAGTTATTTTCGTTTATTTGCGATAAACGATTCCGTAAAAAAGAATACTGATCCAACGCTTGAGTTTTTCCGGTTTAAAAATGGTATTTCTACGGCAATTAACCATAAGTGCCTTCTTGACAATTGGCTTAGCATCTTGTTTTGAGCCTCCAGCCTATCCCATTGTTCCCCAAATAGAGTTTGCCGGCGTTGTTTTCAAGGATTGTACAAGTCCATCGGTAGCAGACACATTGGTTGTAAGCGTGGATTTCAAAGATGGCGATGGCAATCTTGGAATTGATGGAGAAGACAGTGCCCCACCATTCAATAACCGATGGTATTTTCGAAAAACTCCTGCCTCTCAATGCGAAGCAGGTGTTCCGGAGCCATGTTCCAAAATCAAACGGTCCACATTTGACCGCGCCAGATTGGGCGAATTTGTAACCTATAAAATGAGAAGAACGACGCCAGGTTACGACACACTTCCGGAATTCAAAACTCCGTACAACTGCACTAATTATGAGATTGTCTTTGATGACTTGCTGCGGCCTATCGATACCATTTATTTTCAGTTGAATCAGCAATTTTTTAATTTCTTCCTGGATCTTTATGTGAAGCAAAACGACGGGACCTTCAAAAAATTTGATTGGACCCGGCAGTTCACATATCCGCTATGTGTGACCAATGGTAGCTACGGTCGCTTTCCCATTCTGGCTAAAGACAATAATCTTTCTTTGCAAATTCCGCTTGAAGGAACCATCAATTACCGCTTCCCTTCAACGGCGTTACTAGCCACCTTCAGTATTAAAACATTGAAACTAAAAATCAGAATTGTAGATCGGGATTTCAATTACAGCAATGAAATTGAATCACCTGAGTTTACCTTACAGCAGGTGCTGATTAAGTGTTAAGATCCCCAAAAAGATTCGGATATTTTTCGGGCTCGATGTCGTGCATGAGTTGGTAAACGCACTCAAAGACATCCTCTGCATTCGGTTTTGAGAAATAATCGCCATCTGAACCATAAGCAGGCCGATGTTCTTTAGCTGGAAGTGTAACCGGAGGAGCATCGAGGAATTTATAAGCTACTTGCTTTTCGATAACCTGTTGCATCATAAAGGCTGTTGCTCCACCCGGCACATCCTCATCGGTAAATACAACCCGACCGGTCTTCTTAACCGAACTTAAGATCACATGATTAAGATCAAATGGAAGTAAGGTCTGAACATCAATTACTTCAACTGAAATGCCTATGGCTGCCAAATCTTCAGCAGCTTCCATAACAATTCGGCACATTGCACCGTAAGTAACTACCGTAACATCCTCACCTGGCTTCAGTATTTCAGGTACCCCCAGCGGCAAGCGGAACGTTCCTATGTTGGCCGGCAGTTTTTCCTTAAGTCTGTAAGCGTTCAGGCACTCCACAACCACTGCGGCATCATCGGATTGCAGTAAGGTATTGTAAAAGCCCGCAGCCTGAGTCATGTTTCGTGGAACAACCAGGTAAATACCACGGAGTGTCGTAAGCATCATACCCATTTGAGATCCGGCATGCCATACACCCTCCAAGCGATGACCTCTCGTACGGATAATGAGCGGAGCTTTTTGTCCTCCCTTAGTGCGGTAGTGCAGACACGCCAAATCATCGGATAAGGTCTGCAACGCATAGATGAGGTAATCCAGATACTGAATTTCAGCTATTGGCCGAAGGCCTCTTAAGGCCGCACCGATACCCTGTCCGACGATAGTAGCCTCGCGGATGCCAGTATCGGTAACGCGCAACTCACCAAATACGGACTGCAAGCCGGCAAAACCTTGATTTACATCCCCAATTTTTCCAACATCTTCACCAAATGCAAAAATTTTAGGATCATGGGCAAGTGCTTCACGAAAACAAGCTTGAAGAACTTCACGACCGTCAACCAATGGAGACTGTTCCGTGTATTGTGCAGGTTCAGGATTTACCTGAAGGGATGACCACTTGGTGGAGCTATAGAGATGGGAAGAAAATCGTTCGGTATTCTCCTGCTCATTTCGTGTGATCCACTCAATTAACGCATGCTTCACTTCAGCATCAGAGTAGCGCAGGTAGCGTATGGCTTTACGAGCAGCTTTAACAGCATCCAAACGCATGGGATGGTGGGTATGCTCAAGTTCTTCTTTGATGGCTGAAATCTGAGGCATTTGAGCCGCAGCGCGTTCAAGAAGTGGAAGTAAGGCATTTTGCTCACGAAGAATTTCCTCCATGAAAGCAGACCAGGCTTGCTCCTTCGCTGACCGCGCGGCCTGTTTGCCTTCCATTTCAAGATCATCGAGTTCAGTTACAGAAGCTAGCTCCTTCTCCAGAATCCATTCCCTCATTTTTTTAAGGCAATCAAAATCCTTTTCCCAATCCAATCGCTCCTTAGACTTATAGCGCTCGTGAGAACCGGATGTACTGTGGCCCTGTGGTTGTGTCATTTCTGTAACATGGATCATCACAGGGACATGTTCCTTTCTGCAGATTTGTTCGGCTTTTTCAAAAGTCTTGATCAGGTCTTCGTAATCCCAACCACAAACCGTAAGGATTTCCAATCCCTGCTCTTCACCACTGCGCTGAAATCCTGCCATGGCTTTTGAGATACTTTGCTTGGTGGTATGGTATTCCTGCGGCACAGAAATTCCGTAACCATCGTCCCAAACAGAAACCAGCATGGGCACCTGAAGAACTGCAGCTGCATTAATGGATTCAAAAAAGTGACCTTCTGAAGTGGAGGCATTGCCGATGGTTCCAAAGGCAATTTCGTTTCCTGAAGTAGACAACTCAGTAAAATTCCTTAGGTCTGGATTATTCCGAAAAAGTTTGGAGGCATAAGCCAGACCAAGCAATCTGGGCATCTGAGCTGCAGTAGGAGAAATATCAGAGCTACTGTTTTTTAGATGAGCAACAGGTTTAAGTTTTCCTTCTTTATCCAGCATGCGGGTTCCGAAGTGGCCGTTCATCAAACGACCGGCAGAGGCTGGATCAGCTTCTTCATCGGGGTGGGCATACAATTGGGCAAAGTATTGTTGGGTAGTGAGCTCGCCTATGGCCATCATAAACGTCTGGTCGCGGTAATAACCGGACCTGAAGTCACCAGGCCGAAACACCTTTGCCATAGCGATTTGGGCAACTTCCTTTCCGTCTCCAAAAATGCCAAACTTGGCTTTGCCCATGAAGACCTCTTTTCTACCCAGAACACTAGCTTCACGGCTTTCCCAGGCCAGACGATAATCGGCCAGAATTTCCGCCCTTGAGCGGATGATTTGAGATGTTTGGATTTCCTGGACTGACCGACTCATGTTTCGTGCACAAAATAGAGAAAAAGGCAAAAGCCAGCCAAAATAAACCTTGATCGAAAGCCTATTTAGGACCAAAACAAACAATCAGTCGTTTTTTAGCCCCTGGACACTATATTTGCGCCTCTGTTCAAAAAGGACAAAACAAAAATTTTCACCCATGATCATAGGTGTACCAAAAGAGATCAAAAACAATGAAAACCGTGTTGCGCTTACCCCTGCAGGTGCGCGGGAGCTCACTAAAAAAGGTCATACGGTTTATGTTCAAGCCTCTGCAGGAGAGGGTTCTGGTTTTTCAGATGAAGCCTATAAAGGCGCCGGTGCTAAAATCCTGACTACGGCTGAAGAGATTTTCGGCACTGCCGAAATGATCATGAAGGTCAAGGAACCGATAGAATCCGAATACAAGCTCATCAGAAAAGATCAGCTTGTTTTTACCTACTTCCATTTTGCTTCTTATGAGCCGCTAACTCACGCCATGATAGCCACCAATGCGATTTGCCTGGCTTATGAAACAGTTGAGCGTGCAGACGGTTCTCTACCGCTGCTGGTGCCCATGAGCGAAGTGGCCGGTAGAATGGCCATTCAGGAAGGTGCCAAGTATCTAGAGAAACCACTGAAAGGAAAAGGAATTTTGCTTGGTGGCGTACCTGGTGTGATGCCAGCAAAAGTTCTAATCCTGGGTGGAGGTGTAGTTGGTGCCAATGCAGCCAAAATTGCTGCGGGGATGGGCGCTGATGTTATCATTACCGATGTGAACATCAATCGTCTTCGTTACCTGGATGATGTCATGCCAAAAAATGTCCATACTATGGTTTCCAATGAATATGTACTTCGTGAGTTGGTGAAGACGCATGATCTGATCGTTGGAGCAGTTTTAATTCCAGGAGCGAAAGCACCGAAACTCATCACAAAAGATATGTTGAAAACCATGCAACCTGGTACTGTGCTGGTTGATGTAGCCGTTGATCAGGGAGGATGTATCGAAACCTGTAAGCCAACTACGCATGAAAATCCTACTTACATCATCGACGATGTAGTTCATTATTGCGTAGCCAATATGCCAGGAGCCGTTCCCTATACCTCAACACTGGCCCTAACCAACGCTACCCTTCCTTATGCCATTCGTTTAGCCAATCAGGGATGGAAGAAGGCCTGTGTGGAAAGTGCCGAACTACGCAAAGGTCTTAACATCGTTCAAGGTAAGGTGGTGTATAAAGCCGTAGGCGACGCTTTCAATCTTCCTTCGGTAGACGTTAAAGAAGTTTTAGGAATGGCATAAGACCTAAAGCCTAAAGTATTCAGAAAAAAAAACCGGCTAATGCCGGTTTTTTTTATTTCGATTTTAACCTGCTTAAAGTGCCCAGGTTTTTCGAACCTCGACATCATTAATTTTTGTACCAATAGGAACACAACCCTGATAAGAGCCAGGTACCGGAACGTAATTGAGAACCTGAGTAGCACCGGCTTCGCTGGTAAAAAAGCCCAACATAGTGAGCTCCTTCGCCATCAAAATAAAAGGACGGTCTTTCGGCGGATTCTCAGATCGCACCGCTGTCAGGGCTTCGGTGTGCACCCGAAAAACAAGTTCTTTTTGTTTTTCAGGCTCACAATCTAGGAATGCACTGCCATAAGCTTTCTGAGCCTCTGCGTCCAATGCAGCAACTCCATCGAGGAAACGCTTTTGATCCTCCAGGCCATAGCAATCCTTAAGCATCAGATCCATAAAGGCCGGAACGCCTGTTTCTTTGGCACCTGGAGTATCAGTCTTTGGAATGATGATTTCAGCCACCTCAGCCATAACTGCTGCCTGGTCGGCATTAAAGAATACCGGCTTGTAACCAGCATCGGGAGTAGCCTTACAGCCTTTGAGCACTCCCATTAGAGCAGGTGCAGAAATGGAATATCCCAATACCATTGCTGCCCGTTGTATCGCTTGTCTTCTATCCATAAGTCTTAAAGTTTCAGGGTAATCAGAGGTTTTGTTTATTGAGTTCACTCACGGCATAATCGGCTGCACGAGCCGTAAGGGCCATATAGGTCAATGAAGGATTTTGGCACGCCGCTGAAGTCATGCAAGAGCCATCGGTGACAAACACATTTTTGCAGGCGTGCACTTGGTTCCATTTGTTGAGAACAGAAGACTTTGGATCGTTGCCCATTCGAGCTGTCCCCATTTCATGGATGCCGAGACCAATTCCCGGAACGTCATCCCGTGTCTTGATATTTTTGAAACCGGCTGCCTCAAGCATTTCAGCTGCATCGTTTTTCATATCAACACGCATCTTAAATTCGTTTTCGCGCAGCACAGCATCAAGAAAATTACTTGGATTAGAAACGCTCGCTCCTATTCGCAAATTATTATTAA
>JBMSPY010000139.1:0-6170 GCA_049423005.1 Cyclobacteriaceae bacterium | reverse complement strand
AACGCACACATTTATCTTCTCCAAAAGCTCCACCAGGAACTAAAGAAACGTGAGCCGCATCGAGCAGCCACAAACAAAGATCGTCGGCATTTTTTATCGTTACCGTTCCGTCCGATTTGCCGAAGTAAGCACTAACATCCGGGAAAAAATAAAAAGCTCCTTGCGGATAATTGGCTTTTATTCCTGGAATCTCTTTCAATAAAGCATATACGATCTCGCGACGCGCACGGTATTCCTTAACCATATCCAACGTAGGCTTCAGATCGCCGGTAAGTGCCGCGTAGGCCGCACGCTGAGAGATGGAACTGTTGGCGGAAGTCAGTTGTCCCTGCATCTTATTAGCTGCATCAGCAACCCATTTAGGAGCGCAAATGTAACCTACACGCCAGCCGGTCATGGCATAACCTTTAGCAAACCCATTTACGATAATGGTACGCTCCATCATTCCAGGAAACGTAGCAATACTTACCTGCTCATCAGTAAAATTGATGTGCTCATAAATTTCGTCGGAAATGATCAGCAAGTCAGGGTTACTCATGACCACTTTAGCAATGGCTTCGAGCTCAGTGCGACTAAAAACAGAACCTGTAGGATTGCACGGTGAAGAGAAAATAATCGCCCGCGTTTTAGGCGTTATAGCTTTTTGCACTTGCTCAGCCGTAACCTTAAAATCATTTTCAATACCACCTTTGACAAGAACCGGAGTGGCTTCAGCCAATCGTACCAAGGCATCGTAGCTTACCCAAAATGGAGAGAAGACAATGACCTCATCACCCGGATTGAGTAAGGCGAACATTACATTGGCAATGGACTGTTTTGCACCATTAGAGACAACAATTTGATCGGGCTTGTAAGCGATTCCCTGATCCTTTAAATATTTAGCGGCGATAGCTTCCCGCAGATCGAGGTAACCGTTTACAGGAGGATAAGCAAAAAACTTTCCATCGTCGATAGCCTTTTTAGCACCTTCGCAAATGTGAGCAGGGGTTTTAAAATCAGGCTCACCGAGACTTAGGCTGATCACGTCAATTCCCTTTTGCTTGTATTCACGCGCTTTGGCGGCCATGGCCAGCGTTGCGGATTCTTCAATAGCGTTAATGCGGTTGGATAATCGGCTCATGAGAAAGTTTTTTGATGCGGGCAAAAATACTTATTCCGCTGAATTGACAGCTGTTAGGCAGCGGTTAAAGACAAACCTTTTAAGACATCAGGGTCCGGGAGGTAATGCTGCGACCAAGGGTAATTTCATCAGCATACTCTAAATCCCCTCCCACCGGAATGCCCCGGGCTATAGTTGTTACTTTGATTTGAAAAGGGGCCAGTTTTCGGTGAATAAAAAAAGCTGTCGTATCCCCTTCCATGTTGGGGCTGATGGCCAATATAACTTCCTTGACCTCCGATTCAGGAGTAGAAATACGTTGCAACAAGGCTTCAATTTTCAGTTCCGACGGACCAATTCCGTTGATGGGCGAAATAACGCCGCCCAGCACATGGTACAGTCCTTGAAATTGAGCCGTATTTTCAATGGCCATTACATCGCGTGCATCCTCGACGACACAAATTTGAGTAGGGTCGCGGCGAGGACTTCGACATAAATCACACGTCTCATGATCTGAGATATTAAAGCAAACGCGACAAAGCCGAATTTCAGTTCGCAGCTTTTTCAATGCCTCTGCGAGTTGCATGGTTTGTACAGGATGTTCTTTCACCAAATGCAAGGCCAGCCGCAAAGCCGTCTTTCGACCGATGCCAGGGAGTTTGGCAATCTGCTCAACGGCATCCGCCAGCAGCTTTGATGAGTATTCCACGTTTAGGGTTGCTTCAGGTTGTTAATCAAAGAATGCGAGCATCAATTCCTACCTCGCAAATGGCATCACGCATGGGGCGCAGCTCTTCAAAAGTTCCATTTTTAACGGTACACTTTCCCCTGTAATGGACAATATAGGCACACTGCTCCGCCTGTTCGTGGGTATGGCGGCAAACGCGTACCAATGTTGAGATGACGTGTTCAAAAGTATTGACGTCGTCATTAAAAAGCACTAGATCGAGCAGGTCCGTGACTTCCGTGGTCTCCAGCACGTCCGTCATTTCCTGTTCCTTTGCAGAAAGTCGCATGATTTGAACGGATTGAACTTTCAAAAGTAAAAAAAATTGGAGAGTTTGGAGGATTATGAACCCCACCTTAGTTCTTTCCATCCTGATCGGTTATTTTTTTATTCTCATCGCGATTGCCTGGTACACTTCCAGAGGCGCTACTACCGAAACTTTTTTTACTGCTAACCGCCAATCGCCTTGGTACTTGGTTGCTTTTGGTATGATCGGATCATCATTATCTGGTGTCACATTTATTTCCGTGCCCGGAAATGTGGGGAAAATCGGCTTTGGCTATTTCCAGGTGGTGATTGGATACTTGCTTGGTTATTGGACCATCATGTATGTGTTGATGCCCATCTACTACAGAATGAATCTGATCTCTATTTACACCTACCTCGAGCATCGTTTCGATAAATGGGCTTACCGGACGGGATCACTTTTCTTCATGGTTTCACGTTCCATTGGCTCAGCCCTTCGCTTGTATTTGGCCGCAACCGTTCTTCAATTATTCTTATTTGATGCCTGGGGCGTACCATTTTTTGTAACGGTTGCCACGACGATCGCACTTATCTGGGTTTATACCTTTAGGGGTGGTGTGAAGACAGTTGTCTACACCGATTCGTTTCAAACTCTTTTTCTAATATCAGCAGTCGTGATTGCCGTCTGGCAAATTGCAGGTGAATTGGATCTCTCTTTTTCTGGATTGATCACCACCATTACCGACAGTTCGTATTCAAAGATTTTTCATTTCGATGATCCAAACAGCGGACTATTTTTCCCAAAACAATTTTTTGGCGGTGCGTTTATTGCGCTTACCATGACAGGAATGGACCAGGAGATCATGCAAAAAAATCTTACCTGCCGTTCGCTCCAGGATGCCCAAAAAAATATGTTCTGGTATAGTTTGATCATTGTCTTTGTCAATCTGCTATTCCTGACTCTTGGCGCTCTGCTCTATATGTACAGTGCCAAAAACAACATACCTGCACCGGCTACTTCAGATCAGCTCTTTCCGTTGCTGGCCTTAAATCATTTCAGTCTGCTGGTAGGAATATTTTTTCTTTTAGGCATCACTGCTTCTTCTTATGCCAGTGCAGACTCTGCGCTAGCCGGCCTGACCACTTCATTTTGTATTGACTTCCTTGACTTCAAATCAAAGAATGAGGATGTAAAGCGCAAGCAAAAGTTCCTGGTTCATATAGGATTCTCCGTTCTTTTTCTGGTAATCATCCTGGTTTTCCGCGAAATCAATGAGAAGTCGGTAATCGACGCCGTTCTAAAAGCGGCTGGTTATACCTATGGACCGCTGCTAGGATTATTTACGTATGGACTTCTGACCTCGCGAAAAATTTCCGGATGGCCGGTGTTATTGGTCTGCGTAGCAGCCCCATGCTTGTCCTACATCCTCAGTGCGAATTCGGAAACCTGGTTTAATGGCTATCGTATTGATATCGAAATTTTGATCATCAACGGATTGCTTACGGTGATTGGGTTACAATTGATCTCGAAAAAGGCCTGATTATTTTTTGCCAAAAATTTTCTCAGCCGGATCCCAGAACAACCGATCGAAATCAGCAACCTGATTTTTAGTCACTTTTATTCCTTCTTTTTTTAAACGTTCTTCCATTGCAGTCGGTGTTTCAAAGTGATGTCGACCCGTGAGTAAACCAGAGCGGTTCACGACGCGATGAGCCGGAACATTTTTTTCACCGTGGGAGGCATTCATGGCCCAGCCAACCATTCGGGCACCAGATTTTAATCCCAAACAGGCCGCAATGGCTCCGTAGGTGGTTACACGGCCCTTGGGCACGAGGCGAACGATATCAAAAACGTCCGCAAAAAAATTTTCTCTTGATTTCTCCGTTTTTCTTTTCGGCATGTCCAACACAAGTTATGTTTTACGATCTCATTAACTTTGCATTTTAAACGAAAAAATGAAGACTCGGACACTATTTTTAGCGCTGTTTTTGCTCTCTGGCGCACTTCCGGGCCAACACTTTCAATTTTCACGGCCCGACTGGAATGTGGTAAAAGAAGGTGAGCCGGTAGAATTCCGGCTGGTTGCTCTTGATTCAGTCCCTGTAAAACACTTTTATCTGGATGGAGGGGAACAAAATGGTATGGACCTGGATTCGGCCGGGGTTTTTACCTGGAAGCCCGGGTACAATCTGGTGGGCCGTACCGAACCGCCAAAGGAATTAACCATCATGTTCGCGGCACTGCTCCAGGATAACCGCAGCATTCGACAATCGGGAACTCTGATCGTTCACCACACCAACCGCGAACCCTTAATTGAGGAACTCCCTGTTTTTTATGTCCGGCAGGGAACAAAAAATACATATCAAATTGGGCAAGAGTATGTTTACGACCCAGACGGTGATCCTCTTCAATTTAAACCGATACAATCCTCCATGCCGGAAGGAATGCAGTTGAATGCACAAGGCATGATCACCTGGTCGCCCTCCCGCAGTCAGTATTCAGGTATGAAATCCGGCATGATCGTTGAATTCATCGTTCAGGATCAGCCTGAAAAAGCAGAGCGTCACGGAAAAATCAAAATTGCTCATACCCAACTTGACCTTTCACCGGAACTGATTCTAGTTCCTGGCGACTCGTCGTATGCAATCAAAGAAGACGAGGTGGTCAACATTAAATTGTACATGGCAGATCCAAATGGTGATGAGAATTTGGTGACCAGTGGATTCGTGGCCTCGGATAACCGAATACCCTCGACCGTTTATCGTGAAAATTCGCGGACACAAGCCGAGTTCAGCTGGAATCCCGGCTACAAGTTTGTAGACGAAGCTGAAAAAAGTCGTTTGGTAGAAGTTACTTTTTTTACCCTGGATAAAGCTTCTAACCGAACACAAAAAAAGGTCCGTATAAAAGTAATGGATGCTGAAAATCTGGACGAAAAAGATAAGTTCATCTATCAGAAGTATGTGGCATCGCTTACGGCTGCGAAAGGTTTATTGGATCAGCTTGATGAAAAGCATGCCGACCTGACTAAGATGTATAAGCAGGCCAAGCGCGGAAAGAAACACCGGGCTATTGTTAACGCGTCACTTGGCGCAGCTACCGGTTTGTCACCAGTGGTATTGCCAACGGAATCCTCGAAGGTTGTAAGCGGTATTGGCGGGACTACGGTGCTCACGTTAGGAACACTTGAAGCAACCGAGGTTTTAGGAAAATCTAAGTCTGATATTATGGATCAGATGAAGATTTGTGTGGAGGTCCGAAATCAGTTGCAGGTAGAGGGAGATAATTTTGCACGTAAATATTCACTGAAGTCTGAGCGTCGGAAAAAGGAATTTGACACAGATCGGGAAAAATTGCTTCCTATTCTGAATAATCAGAAGTTGATTTTGCTGGAGCTGGATGCGTCTCAGCGTCCGAATAGAATTGAGCCGAAGGACATCAAAAAAACCTTCGCCGATTTTAGCGAGGGCATTGAGTAGTTAAGATTATGAACTAATCAACAACTGTTTTACTATCCACTGGCCGATTGTGCCAATGTGATGCGAGTATTGAACCGGTGATGTTCATTATTGGACCGAATAAGGCCGGTGCTAACGCCACTAGTTTTCCCATACTCAGGGCTAAACCGGAAGCCAATCCTCCATTTTGAAGTCCAACTTCAATCGCAACTGTCCGGCAGGATCGTTCATCCATGCCGAAAAGTTTAGATGAATAGTACCCAAGGAAATAACCGGACAGATTGTGTAACAAACAAGCAAGGATCAGCAGCGGACCAACCTGCAAAAGACTATCGCGTCCGGAGGCTGTAATTACAGTGATGATTGCAGCGATGGACACCATCGAAACAACTGGCATCGAGCGATCCAGCCAGGGAAATTTTCCGCCCAGAAAATGATGAAATAACAAACCGGCACCAATCGGTAGCAAGACAATGCTGAAAATATCTTTCATCATCGTCAGAAAATCAACCTGAATAAAAGAGCCGGCGAGATGATACATTAGAAACGGAGTGATGACCGGAGCCAACAGAGTAGCGACTGATGTAAGCGTTACTGATAAAGCTACATTTGCTTTCGCGAGATACGACATAACATTAG
>JBMSPY010000138.1:0-6189 GCA_049423005.1 Cyclobacteriaceae bacterium | reverse complement strand
GAGGCGCTGAGCGGATTCGAACCGCTGTAGGAGCTTTTGCAGAGCTCAGCCTAGCCTCTCGGCCACAGCGCCAAAAGCAGGGGGAGGGCCCCCTGCGTGTATTTATTCAGCTTTCGGTTCAGCAGAAGCGCCTTCCTGACCTGAAGCAGACATCTTCTGCTTCAGAGCTGTCAGGGCTTCCAGATCTCCAAGAGTTGATTTCTCTGACTCCTGGTTGATCTTATCGATGGTCTTACCCTTGGTCGCTGCTGCTTTCTTTTTAGGAGCGGCTGCGGCTGCAGGTTTTTCTTCTTCAGTAGACCAGGTAGCCTTATGGCTGAGTGCGATCTTACGATCATCTTTGGAGAACTCAAGCACTTTGTAATCGAGTGCTTCGCCTACTTCAGCCTTTGCGCCGTCCTGACGGGCCAGGTTTTTAGCAGAGCAGAAACCTTCAATTCCATAAGGCAATTCGAGAACGGCACCTTTGTCGTTCTTCGATGTAATGGTACAACGGTGAACGGAACCAACGGTGAAGACATTTTCGAACGTATCCCAAGGATTTTCTTCGAGGTGCTTATGGCTAAGTGCCAGGCGACGGTTTGCCGCATCCATTTCCAGAACCTTAACCTGGAGTTTTTCTCCAACCTTAATGAATTCAGAAGGATGCTTTACTTTCTTCGTCCAGCTCAGGTCAGACACATGCACCAGGCCATCGATGCCTTCTTCCAATTCCAGGAAGAGACCGAAGTTGGTGAGGTTGCGAACTAAACCGGTATGAATGGTTCCAGCTGCATACTTCTCAAGTGTTTCCTGACGTGTCCAAGGATCTTCAGTGAGTTGCTTGATGCCGAGTGACATCTTGCGCTCTTCGCGGTCGATGGTCAGCACTACAGCTTCGATCTCGTCACCAACCTTGATGAAATCCTGAGGATTACGCAGGTGTTGTGACCAGCTCATTTCACTTACGTGGATCAGACCTTCTACTCCAGGCATGATTTCGAGGAACGCACCGTAATCGGCAACGTTAACGATCTTACCTTTTACCTTGGACTTCACCTGAATGTCTTCAGGAAGTGCAGCCCAAGGATGAGGAGTCAGTTGCTTCATACCGAGGGAAATCCGCTTCTTATCTCCGTCGAAGTCGAGCACCACAACCTTGATGGTCTGGTCGAGCTTGAGAACTTCTTCAGGATGGTTGATGCGACCCCAGGAGATATCGGTGATGTGCAGCAGACCATCAACACCACCAAGATCGATGAATACACCGAAGTTGGTCATGTTCTTGATAACGCCCTCCAGTACCTGACCTTTTTCAAGGTTGGTAAGGATAGCGGCCTTCTGCTGTTCGATATCTTTCTCGATGAGGACTTTATGCGAAACGACTACGTTGTCGTTGGTGTAGTTGATTTTAACAACCTTAACCTCGATGTTTTTATTTACGTAGATGTCAAAGTCACGGATAGGCTTCACATCGATTTGTGAACCGGGCAGGAAGGCCTCAATTCCGAATACATCGACGATCAGACCACCCTTTGTGCGGCGTTTAACAAATCCTTCGATAACCTCATCTTTATCCAATGCTTTCTGTACGTATTCCCAGCCCTTAACCAGCTTCGCTTTGCGGCGGCTGACGATAAGCTGACCAAGTGCGTTTTCTCTTTCTTCAATGAACACATCTACCTCATCACCGATTTTCAGGTTGGGTTGATCTTTGAATTCGGCCAGCGGTACAAGACCATCTGATTTAAATCCAATATTCAGAATAACGTCGCGGTCGTTGATACCAACGACAAGACCTTTAACAACCTCGGCATTGCTGATGGTTGTTACAGTTCCAGAGGAAAGATTTTTGAATTTTTCGCGATCAGAAGAAGAATAGCCTTCACCAAAACCTTTGTGATCGTAGGCATCCCAATCGAAGTTCTCGAGGGAAATGCTGTTCAATGCAGGTTTTTTAGGTCCGGTAACATCGCGGATAACGCGACCGATACCTTCTTCTTCAGCAGCTTTCTTTTCCAGGCGGATGCGGACGAGTTCGTCCTGCTCGAGTTCGGCGGCTGCGGCGTTTACATTGAGCACAGGCTCATCATCGGCGCCAGTTACTTTTTTTGAGATTTCGGCTTTGCCTTCCTCACCCTTTAAATTTTTTGCCATAAGATTGATTTGCCCTTATTTCAGCGACTCCCGGCTGGGCGGTACGGGACGCTTTTAGGTTTGACATGCCGTTTTATTCAAATAAACGGCCCTTTCATTTTGAAAGGGTTGCAAATCTAATAAAAGATCGGACAGGAGCGGGGCTGAAAAGCCCTTTTCAGAACCAAAAAACCGTATTTAAATCAGGAATTTTAGGAAAGTGGCCTGATTTCAGCCTTTTCCAGGTAATCGGCCACCCGTCTAACAAAACTTCCGCCCAGGGCACCATCTACCACACGATGGTCGTAGGAATGGGAGAGGAACATTTTATGCCGAATGGCGATGACATCACCGGTCGGTGTTTCAAGAACGGCTGGCTTTTTCTGGATGGCACCGATGGCCAAAATGGCCACTTGAGGTTGCATGATGATGGGCGTACCCATTACGTTACCGAATGAACCCACATTTGAAACAGTGTAGGTACCACCAGATAAATCGTCGGGCTTAAGTTTGTTTTCGCGCGCCCGTTTAGCCAGGTCATTAATCGCCAGGGCCAAACCGATTAAATCCAACTGATCCGCATTTTTAATTACCGGCACAATCAGATTTCCTGAGGGGAGGGCTACGGCTACTCCAATATTGATTTCTTTCTTCTTGATAATCCGATCCCCATCGACCTGAATATTGATCATCGGAAAATCTTTGATGGCCCGGGCCACAGCCTGTACAAAGAATGGGGTGAACGTGAGCGACTCGTTATATTTTTTCTGAAAAGCAGTTTTTTCCTGCTCTCTCCATTGTACAATGGTTGTGACATCTGCTTCTACATACGAGGTAACGTGTGGTGACACCCGCTTGCTGTCCACCATGCGTTCTGCGATCATCTTACGCATGCGGTCCATCTGTAGAATTTCATCCTCTGCACTAATGGAAGCAGGAACCAACGGTGTATGTGTAGCTTGTCCGTTGCCAACAGGTCTGCGGAATTGAAGGAAAGAAAGAATATCTTTTTTGGTGACGCGGCCTCCGGCTCCGGTGCCTGGTATGGTTTCCAGTTCAGAGACAGAAATTTTTTCAGACCGCGCAATGGTTCTGACCAGTGGAGAGAAAAAGCGATTGGTTTGACGTACGCCACCCGGAATGGAAATAGTTACGGGCTTGCGATCCCGAACGATTGGTGCTGTAATTTTCTGTTCTACCGGTGCAGCAACAACAGGAGCTGATTTGGTCTTTTGTGCAGTTGCAGCATCAGATTCAATGATGGCTATGGCTTTCCCAACCTGAACAACCTCTCCTTCTTGAGCTAATATTTTCACCAGTGTTCCTGCATACATGGAAGGAACCTCTGTGTCGACCTTATCGGTAGCTACTTCTAAAACAGACTCATCCTGGCCAACGGTGTCCCCTGGCTTTTTAAGCCATTTCAGCACGGTAGCCTCCATGATGCTTTCGCCCATTTTGGGCATTATCAGTTCAACAGCGGCCATTGTGAAAATTTTGCACAAAGTTAAGACAAATCACCTTTCCATCCGGTGGTCAAAACGGATAACAACCATCAACGGTTTTGCCGTTGGCAGGGTTCTAAATAGGAATAAACCGGATTTTTAGATCAGTTGATCCGTTCGATATCGGCACCCAGCTTTTTGAGGCGATTCTCAATATCCTGGTAACCTCGGTCGATTTGTTCGATGTTCGAGATTTCGCTGACGCCCTGTGCGGACAACGCGGCAATGAGCAAGGCAACCCCTGCACGAATATCCGGTGAAGACATTTTAATGCCACGCAGGGACTGGGTTTTATTCAGGCCAATCACATTGGCACGGTGAGGATCGCACAAAATGATCTGCGCACCCATTTCGATGAGTTTGTCCGTGAAAAACAATCGGCTTTCAAACATCTTCTGATGGATGAGTACGCTACCCTTGGCTTGAGTGGCCACCACCAGTATCACGCTGATCAGATCGGGCGTGAATCCCGGCCATGGCGCATCTGCAATTGTCATGATGGAACCATCGATAAAGGATTCGATTTCATAGTGCTCCTGAGCCGGAACATAGATATCGTCTCCTCTGAATTCTAGTTTAACTCCAAGACGTTTAAAGATTTCGGGAATGATGCCCAGGTTGGGGATGGAACAGTTTTTTATGGTGATTTCCGAACCGGTCATCGCCGCCATGCCAATGAAGCTTCCAATCTCGATCATATCAGGAAGCATAGTATGTTCTGTTCCGTTGAGTTGGGTAACGCCCTCAATGGTAAGCAGGTTGGATCCGATACCTGAGATTTTTGCACCCATGCGGTTCAGCATTTTACACAGTTGCTGCAGGTAAGGTTCGCATGCGGCATTATAGATGGTTGTTGTGCCCTTTGCCAGCACAGCAGCCATGACGATGTTGGCTGTTCCTGTTACCGACGCTTCGTCCAGCAACATGTAAGTGCCTTTCAATTCGTGGGCATCGATCCGGAAGAGATTGGTTTCGGTGTTGAAATTAAATTTTGCACCCAGACTTTGGAATCCTAAAAAATGGGTGTCCAGTCTGCGTCGTCCGATTTTGTCACCACCTGGTTTAGGAATACTGGCTTCTCCGAAACGGGCCAGAATTGGACCAAGCAGCATCACTGATCCCCGAAGAGCTGCCGCTTTTGAGCGGTACTCATCCGACTCCAGAAATTTCAGATTGATGGAAGCGGCTGTAAACCGAAAGGAACCAGCGCCAAGTTTTTCCACGCGGCAACCAAGATCGTCGATCAAGTCGATCAGCTTATTGACGTCCCGGATGTCGGGGATATTGTGAATGGTTACCGATTGATTGGTGAGTAGGACGGCGCACAAGATTTGTAGTGCTTCATTTTTAGCTCCTTGCGGGATGATTTCGCCGCGGAGTTTTTTGCCGCCTCGTATGCGGAATGAACTCATTGGTCTCTTCTGCGGTGGTGTTTATTTTTCATGAAAGGACGACCGCCATGGCGATGACCTCTGTTCTTATGATGCGAGTGTTGTTGTCCGAACGGCTTTCCCTTAATGTCCCGATCCCGGTACAGTTTTTCAAAGAGATTATCCTCTCGGACTTTGTCGAGGTTGATGCTTAGTGTTCCACCTGACATGGCATAAATATCTTTCAGGATCACGGAGTCGTCCAGGATCTCTTTGTTGCAGCTGCTGAAGTAGGTTTTCATCAGTTTAACGAGGTAGATCACGAGTTCTTCGCGTTCTTTTGGATCCTCCTTCTTCATGGCTTCCTGAACCAGTTTTTCAATGTTCTTTCCGTAGTGACGGAAACGCACATTACTTTGAGGATAGGGTATGCGGTTTGGCTTTTTCTGAAGCACATCACGCGGAGGCACAGGATAGGGGATGTCTAAATCCAAATTGAAGTCAGCCATAATGTACACATCGTCCCACATGCGCTGTGGATCTTCCGGCTGTTCTTTGATGGATGGGTTTAATTGTTTGATGAGCTCGATCAGCGCTGCAGCCATTTTGGTCCGCTTTTGCTTATCCGGTACCTGTCGCAGGTACTCCACCATTTTTTGCACGTTGCGTCCGTATTCTTTTAAAATGATATCCGGTCGCTGGGTGTTGTATTCGTCAATTGTCATTGAGCTAAAATGAATGTCGCCGTGGCGACGGTTAAATCTTTAAGTTTTAATTAAGCCTGTTCGTACGTGTCCTTGCTGACTAGAGTTCTATTTGCTTCGTGTACGCCTGGACTGTTCTGTTCGTCAGTTTTCTGTAATTCGAAGTTTGGCAAAACTAAGCAATAAGGTCTTTTCACCAAAATCCTTGAAACTGATCCTTGCTTTGCGTTCGGCGCCTGTTTGTTCCAGTTTCGTTACCGTTCCAAATCCAAATTTGGGGTGTTCTACCGTCATTCCTTCTGCCAGTGTGGATGTATCGCTCGGCTTGAAATCCGGTGACGGTTTATAAGCAGGTTTTGGTGGCGGTTGTTGTGCCATGGTTCGCTTCATGCCACTTACAAACTTTTGTGTGAAATGACCTGCCGGCGCCATGAAATCGGTATTTGCAAAACGTGCGCTGGTTTTTACAAAACGCCCATCTATATCGTCGAGGAA
>JBMSPY010000137.1:0-6179 GCA_049423005.1 Cyclobacteriaceae bacterium | reverse complement strand
GATACCATCAACATTGAAATCAATCCGGCCGATATCGAATTGCAAACCTCACGTTCTGGTGGTGCCGGCGGACAGAATGTGAACAAAGTGGAAACCAAAGTTCAGTTGACCCATAAACCAACAGGTATTGTGATTGTTTGTCAAGTAGAGCGCTCTCAGCACGCCAACCGTGAAAAGGCCATGCAGATGCTGAAATCAAAACTCTATCAGGTCGAAATGGAAAAACGGAATGCCGAGCGCGAAAAAATCGAGGCTGGAAAAATGAAAATTGATTTTGGTTCACAGATCCGTAATTATGTTTTGCATCCTTACAAACTTGTAAAAGATGCCCGCACAGGTGTGGAGCGTTCTGATGCACAAAATGTATTGGATGGAGAGTTAGATGATTTTATTAAAGCCTATTTACTCGGAGCACAGGAAAAGTCTGTTTCCTGATGAAGATCAGCGATTACCCGCGTCAGTTCTGGTTGCTGTGCCTTGGCTCCTTCTTTTTTTTCGGATCTTTTAATATGGTTATTCCCGAGCTCCCGGCTATGCTCGAAAAAATGGGAGGAGGGGAGTACAAAGGGTTAATTGTTTCGCTCTTCACGTTGACAGCCATGTTATCCAGGCCTTTCAGTGGCCGACTGGCAGACACCATTGGTCGCGTTCCTGTGATGATTTTGGGTTCTGTAGTATGCCTGATTTGTTCAGCCATTTATCCTATGGTGGCCACCGTTAATGCTTTTTTATGGCTACGTTTCTTCCACGGATTTTCTACCGGATTTACGCCTACCGGTTTCACAGCCTACATTGCCGATATCGTTCCAATTCAGCGTCGCGGTGAAGCAATGGGTTTGCTAAGCACGTTTGGAACGCTTGGAATGGCCGGCAGCCCAGCACTTGGTGGATGGATTGAGGCCGAGATTTCGCTCGATGCCAGTTTCTATGCCTCTGCAGGATTTGCTTTAGTGTCGGTTGTTATCTTTCTAACAATGAAGGAAACACTCCACGAAAAAGAGTCTTTCCGTCCGCGGCACTTGAAGGTTGGATGGGATGATTTGTACGAGCCGAATGTATTGGTTCCGTGTGTGGTTATGATGCTGACAGCGTATGCTTTTGGTGTTATGCTCACGCTGGTTCCGGATCTGAGCGATCATTTAGGTCAGCATAATAAAGGAGTTGTATTTACGGTGTTCACCATTTCCTCTGTAGCTGTTCGCATTATTGCCGGTCGCTTGAGCGACACGTATGGTCGTCCAGCTATTTTAAAGTTGAGCACTACCCTGATTGCGATCTCTATGTTGGTTACCGGATTATCGACAGAGACCTGGATGATGTATGTCGGCGGAATTTTATACGGTCTGGCCAATGGAATCAATTCGCCCACGTTATTTGCCTGGGCCACGGATTTAGGTGAGGAGCGCTATAAGGGGCGTGCATTCGCTTCGCTGTATATTGCCATGGAATTTGGTATTGGAATTGGTGCGTTGATATCGGGTTATGTGTATGCCGACCGAATGGAAAATTTTCCGGTGGCATTTGGTACATCTTCCGTCTTGGCACTTGTAGGATTGGGCTATCTGATGGTGAAAACTCAAGGGAGGGAGATTAAGTAGGATTTATTTTTTTAATCCTCAGTAATTAAAAGATACCTGATTGGGTAATCATACGTTACTCCGCTGATAGAAACCCGGAAATTCCGAGATTTATATCCAACGCGCTTTTGACCAAGTAAATAACACTGGATATGACTTCTAAGTAGAAAGACGTGGTCTGCAATAAACTTTTTGTAAACTTCAAAAAGTCACGGCACAACTTACCGAATTCAAATGGTCTAAAAAGAGAGAAATCGTACTTTTGACAGATAAGACAATATTCAGAGATAATCGCGAGGATTAAACCTTTTTATCTTCTAAACGTCTAAAGAAGTTTTGGTGACTTTATGAGAATCCTAATTCATTATTTTTTACTGATAGTCTTTTTGTCTTCTTGCCAAAGCGAAAACGAGCCACTGCCTGAACAACCTGCTGAGCAAAAAAACCTAAGTCTGACGGTTGACGGAATTGAACGCAGCTATCTTTTATATCTCCCTGAGGGTTATACCAATACAGGACTTTTGCCTTTGATTTATGTGCTTCATGGCGGAACCGGTACTCCGGAAGGTATGTTACGACTGGCTGATTTCAGACCGATAGCGGATCGTGAAAAGGTTATTCTTGTATACCCTGCAGGTTTTCAAAAAAATTGGAACGATGGCCGACCAACCACGCCAAATCAACTAGGTATTAATGACGTTAAATTTTTTAGTCAGTTGACTGATTTATTAACCAGGTCCTATTCCATTGACGCGTCAAAAATTTAAGCCACAGGAATTTCTAACGGCGGATTTATGGCATCCCGCCTGGGTTGTCAACTCAGCAGTAAACTTGCTGCTATTGCTGTGGTTGCTGCGTCTATGGAAGCGAACACGATCGCGCCTGCATGCAGTCCCGGTGTATCTGTTCCAGCCTTATACATTCATGGTACTGTTGATCCATTGGTGCCATTCGCCGGAGGTGAAATGATTGCCAGTGGCACAGCTGGCGGATTCATCTTATCCCATACCGAGGTAATTGAAAAGTGGGTTAATCTTAATGGATGTTCCCCCAATCCTAAGATTACCGATCTTGAAGATAAGGCCATTGATGGGACAACAATTCGGAGACGTGTATATTCAAATGCATCGAATGGGAGCGAAGTAGTCAGTTTTATCGTGCAGAATGGCGGCCATACCTGGCCTCAGGGTTACCAATACTTGAGCGAGTTAATTATTGGTAAGACGAGTCAGGATATGAATGCGTGTGAGGTTATTTGGGATTTTTTCAAAAAGTTTGATCGGAAATAGTCTAAATTCGGTTCCTCCAATAGTTCGTCCAATCTATTCCTTAATAAAATGGTCGTTTCATGATTTCACGATTGCTTTTAGTTTTATTCTTTTTTCTTTCTTTCCTGCATTTGATATTCATATCAAGCAGTCCGGGGTTAGGCTTTTTCACTAAACCGTTGCTTATCCCTGTTTTACTCGGGTACTATTTACTGGTTCAGACCATTAAACATAAATCACTTATCATAGCCCTAATCGCATGCTGGATTGGGGATTGTCTGCTTATGTTCACCGAAGTTCATTCAACTTTCTTTCTGGCTGGACTAACGGCTTTTCTTACAGGCCACATTTTGTATATTTTTTGTTTTCGTACTATTACAGGACCTGAAAAAGTGCAAACTCCTGCCTTAGGGTATCTATTATCGATTCTTCCTGTTGCATTAGCTGGATGGCTGATTGGTACGTTGTGGTCAGGTCTGGGATCCTTTCAAATACCAGTATTGATCTATACGTTGGTAATTGCCACGATGTTCCTACATGCGGTGCGGAGATTGAATCGAACCAATTCTAAAAGTTTTCAGATTCTTCTTTCTGGCGCTTTCCTCTTTATGCTCTCCGATTCCCTTTTGGCCTACAATATGTTTGGATCTTCAATCCCTTTTTCCGGATTACTGGTAATGAGTACCTACCTGTCGGCGCAGTATTTAATCGTAAAAGGAGTTCTGGAACACAACTAAAAGATCTTTTTATTTGGTTTGGAAATAGATCTGGGTTCCCTGAAACTTTACGCCTTCTGATCGATTCAGAATAAATTAATGACCCGGTTTGGATTTCAAAAGATTCGTAGTGGAATAGGTCTTTTGTTCTCAACTTTTAATTACTTGAGAATTGTTTGAACGGCCTCAATAAACAATTAAATAGGCTGAAATGAGCTAAAATGAGTAAACGAATTTTAATTAAAAATGTCACTTGTGTTAATGAGTCTAAAATTCAGGTGACTAATGTTTTGATTGAAGATAGCATCATTGCTCGAATTGGAAATTTGATCGAGGAATCAGGGATGCGAGTGATTGATGGTTCAGGAAAATTTTTGTTGCCAGGAATTATTGATGGTCAGGTTCATTTTCGGGAGCCGGGGCTTACGCATAAGGGTGACCTGTATACAGAAAGTAAAGCTGCAGTAGCCGGCGGAGTTACTTCCTTTATCGACATGCCCAATACTGTGCCGAATGTTTTGACCTTGGAGAATCTGTATGAAAAGTACCAGCTGGCATCGGAAAAATCTTTAGCTAATTTCGGTTTCTTCCTGGGTGTGAATGGTGAAAATCTCGATGCTGTAATTGGGATGGATACTTCCAGATTATTGGCAATTTCAGATGATGGACTTTATTTTACCAAAAAGGGAAATTTGCTCGCCGACAACCCTGAACTTCTGGAAAAGTTGTTTGCCAATTGCAAGTCCATAATTGCCATCCATTCTGAGAAAGAGCAAATCGTTGAAGAAAATGAACACCACTACAGAACGTTATATGGCGATGCTATTCCCATTTCCCTTCATCCATTAATCAGGAGTGAAAGGGCTTGTCTGGAAGCCACCAAGCAGGCCATCGCATTGGCTCAAAAGCATCAGGCCAGGCTCCATATTCTCCACTTAACCACTGCGGCGGAGGCACAACTATTTCGTAACGATATTCCCCTTCGCGAAAAGAAAATAACAACTGAAGTTTCAGTTCATCATCTGTGGTTTTCAGATGCCGATTACAATCGATTGGGTGTGCTGATAAAGTGGAACCCGGCCATTAAGACGGAACGGGATAAGAAGGGTCTGCTTAAAGCGCTAATAGAAGATCGGATTGACCTTGTTACAACCGATCATGCTCCACATACTTTGGAGGAAAAGCAACGTCCATATTTTCAATCCATGTCAGGCGCTCCTATTGTTCAGCATTCTCTAAACATTATGCTGGAGTTTTATCATCAGGGTTTGATCTCCCTTGAAAAGATCGTTGAAAAGATGTGTCACAACCCTGCCATTCTTTATCGAATTGAAAAGAGAGGCTTTATTCGGGAGGGGTTCTTTGCTGATTTGTTACTTGTGGACCTGAATGCAAGCTACACTGTCAATAAAGGAAATATTTTGTCAAAATGTGGTTGGTCCCCTCTGGAAGGAACTACCTTTCATTCTCAGGTAACCCACACATTTGTCAATGGTAATTTGGTCTATGAAAATGGTCACTTTCAAGAGGAGTGTAAAGGTCAGCCACTCTTTGCTGCTTCGCACTTAGTGTAACGCCAGCCGTATTTGAAGTCCTACCATTATAGTTGCATTGGTGGTTGGTTCGAATTTTGACTCAACCTATTGCTAACCACCTCAGATTGAAATCCGAAAACCTTTTCAGCTCATTAACTAATAGCCAAATTAAGTGATGGGCTAATCTGACTGATTTAAGCTAAAATTGTAATTTCATATCAAATACCTGAACCTATTGAAGTGAATTTTTCCAAGCCGTCATTTGTTATTTTCCTGTTTCTTGTCTTCACTACCTGTGCTTGGGCACAAGGTCAGGACTCTTTAAAAAGTATTACGACGTATACCGGATCAATTGGATTTACCAATAATGGCATTTCCATAATACCTTCGTTTTCACTAAATAAGCCTGCGTTGGTAACCATTCTTTCCTGGCGAAAAAATAAATTTTCGGTGGGCCCTGACATTCGTATTACACCAACTTTGGAAAAGGGAGGTATGCTACTTTGGTTTCGTTACCATGCCATTGAAAAACGAAAATTTAGTTTGAGACTAGGGACGCATCCTGCCTTAAACATTCAGTTGCAGCAGGTAATTAAAAATGGAGTGACCTATGAAATTTCACAAGCCCGGCGATTCCTGGCCTGGGAACTGGCGCCAACGTTCTACGTGCGCAAAAACCTGGCCCTTGGACTCTACTACCTGCAAGGAAATGGATTGCAACTTGATGGTCCACGTACCAGTCATTTTGTTAATCTGACGGCGGCCGTATCGCGAATAAAAATTTCCAAGAACCTTTCCTTTAATCTGATTACCGCCTTTTACTACCTAAATCTGGATGGGAACGATGGGCTCTACCTTAATGGCAGCGGTACACTTCAGCATTCGAAACTTCCTCTGTCGCTTGGTTCAACGTTCAACTATACATTTACCTCGACCATTCCAAACAATAAAGACTTTATGTGGAATGCGACATTGGCGTATATCTTCCGAAAAACTTTTGTGAGAAAAGATTCGTAAGTTTTTGATTTCTTCAATTGAAAACTGAAGGATTCTTGCTGGAAACGCTTATTCTGCTTTCTTCAC
>JBMSPY010000136.1:0-6212 GCA_049423005.1 Cyclobacteriaceae bacterium | reverse complement strand
TGATTTTTTCCAGTTCCATATAATTTTTGGGGTCTAAAAACGCCTAAAAGTAGATGGGACAATCACCAGGTATGATGACGCTTGTTAAGGAATTTCCTGATTTTGATCAGGTTTTCCAGGCGCCAAAGGGTTATCGTCAAAAAGTATTCTGGCTGATGGAGAGAATGTGTCGTCATATTGTCCGGAACGCATACTCAAGATGAACAGCGCCAAAAAGATAAGCGCTATAGTAAGACTAATCGAAATCAAAAGGATAATGATGAGCATAATCAGAGTTTTTTTCGATTCGCCACAACCATTACAGCCATTGTGGTAAACCCGACAATGGTTACACTACTCAATGGCATAAGCACAGCAGCAATTAACGGAGTAAGATTTCCGGAAACGGCAAAAGATAACCCAACCACATTGTAGAGGAAAGAAATAACGAAACACCATTTTACAATAGTCGTGGCCGAGGCGCTCAGGTCCAGGAATCGATCGAGTAAATGCATTTTACTACCGTGAAGGATGGCATCACATGAAGGCGTAAAGACACTGGTATCATCTGAAACAGCAACCCCAACATGTGCGCCTTTAAGTGCGCCGGCATCATTTAATCCATCGCCCACCATCATGATTCGATGTTGCTGGTTCGATTGTATAAAGTGGAGCTTATCCGCAGGAGAATGCCCAAAAAGAAGTTGCGTTCCCGGTGTAAACAACCTGGCCATGGTGTTACGATCTCGGGGAAGATCGCCGCTCACCAGCGCTAAACATCGGCTGCCAAGTCTTCGGATCAGATCACGAAGACCTGGTCGTAACGCAGATTCAATCAAAAAATATCCTTTATGCAAACCATCAATCTCCACATGTACAACAGATCCCTCCTCTTCAGGCTGATTTTTTACACCCAACCATTCACCGGAGCCAATGCGTACAAAATGTTCAGCTGTGCGCGCCTCCAACCCCTTGCCGGCGATTTCAAACAAACGCTGTAATTCCGGCACATCTACTACTGCAATGAACTGACTGATCCGACTGCTTAGTGGATGTGTAGAGGCTGACGTTACAGCTTTAACAAGGGTAATCTCCCACGATTCAAGTCTTCCGATAAACTGAACTTTGCCGCCGCCCAACGTGAGTGTTCCTGTTTTATCAAACACAATGCGATCCACTTGCCCCATACGTTCCAACACATCAGCATTTTTCAAATAGAAGCCATGTCGACCAAACACACGAAGCATGTTTCCAAAAGTAAATGGAGCAGAAAGAGCCAACGCACAAGGACAGGCCACAATCAGAATCGATGAAACCACGAGCCAGATTTTATCCGGATCAGCCACATACCAATACAGCGCTGAAACAAGTGAAAGAATTAAAATAACCCAGGTAAACCGTGTCGCTGTCCGGTCGACCAATCTCTTAAATCTCCCCTCATCCCGTTTTCGAAAAGCTTCACTGTTCCATAAACTCGTGAGATGACTTTGTTCAATTTTCTTATCCACTTTTAGTCGGACTGGTGCACCAAGAAGTTTACCGCCAGCATAGGCCCGCTCACCATTTCGGATCAAGACTGGCCTCGATTCACCCGTTACAAAACTATAATCCGCAATAGCCTCCGCATCCAGTAAAATGCTGTCGCAAGGAATTACCTCCTGATTTCTCACTTGAATGGTATCGCCAGGTTTCAGTTCATACACGAGCACAGATTGCGCACCTGCTGTTGATAGTCGGTTAACAGCAAGAGGGAAAAATGAACGATAATCACGATCGAAGGAAAGGTTTTCAAAAGTCAAATTCTGAAACCATTTTCCGATGAGCAGGAAAAAAATCAAACCAGCAAAGGAATCCAGATAGCCGGGACCTGTCGATGAAATTATATCATAAAGACTTCTGAAGAATAGCGCAAGAATACCTAGGGAAAGTGGAACATCCAGATTTACTTTTCGGGCACCAATGCTGTGCCAGGCTGATACTAAGTAATCAGAGGAACTAAAAATTAAAACCGGAATGGATAATAAAACATTAAGTGCAGCAAACAGGTGGGTGAATTGTCGTTCCGCCTCCTCCAGACCAAGATATTCCGGAAAACTCAACAACATAATATTACCGAAAGCAAAACCAGCTACTGCCAACTTAAGCAGCAGTATCTTGTTGTAACTGTTTCCTTTTACGCCCGCAGCAGAGTCAAGCGTAATTTTCGGAGGATAGCCTATTCGGGCGAGCAACTCAGCTACCTGACGCAATCCAACTTTTTCCGGATCAAAAAATACCGTTACCGTTTTTCGCGGAAAATTGATTTCACTGCGAATAATACCGGTATTCAGGCGATTGAGATTCTCCAGCAACCAAATACAGGAAATGCAGTGAATGGCCGGCACATCAAATGTTGCCCGATAAACTCCCTGCGCGCGAAATCCAATTATCTTTTCGGCAACCGCTGGATCATCTAAAATCTGAAATCGGTGATTGTCTTCGGAATCTTGCTGACGAATTCCGGGATTAGACTGGTAATCGTAGTATGCGCATAGATCATTTTCGCGTAGAATTTCATAGACAGTCTGGCAACCAAAGCAACAGAAAACCTTATCGCCGGTGGAGTACTCCTCCCGACATTCTTGTCCGCAGTGATAACACGTTTGATGTATCTTCGTTTGTAGCTGTTCCGGCAGATTCATGGTCTGCCAAAATTGACAGGTCACGCCCATCCGACTCATGACCAAAGTCATAAAAACCTCTGATCGAAATCAACTGACTTTTAAAGTAGGAGGTCGGTTATTTGAAGTTTACAGCCAATAAAATCAGTTTTTGAGTTACTGAGTATATTCACAAGGTAAAACAACCAAAGGAGTTACCAGTAATGAGCGAAGTCAGTAAAGACAAAAGCAGCGGCATCAAAAGCCAGTTTGAGGCATTATTTGAATACGCAACCATCGGTATGCTGATCACGAACGGAAGGGGAGAAATTGGAAATTTTAATGCCTGTGCAGAAGCTATGTTTGGCTATACCCGACAAGAATTGACGGGAAAGCCAATTGAAATTTTGATACCGGATGCTGTTCGCTCTCGACACGAGAATCTGCGGAATGGTTTTTTTAAAAAACCTGAAAATCGCCCGATGGGCAGTAACCGGGATCTCTATGCTAAAAAGAAGGACGGAACCGTTTTTCCCGTAGAGGTTAGTCTGGCCCACTTCACCCACGACCAGGAAGCCAACGTAATTGCTTTCATTATCGACATCACGGTCCGTAAAGCAGGTGAAGACGCACTCATTCGACAACAACAAGAATTGGAGCAAGTGTCAGATCAAATCCGAAAACTGAACAGTCAGCTCGAGCAGAAGGTCGAAGACCGTACCAAAATGATGAAAGAAGCGCTCAGCGAACTCGAACAATCACGACAAGAACTTAGTCAGTTGCTGCAAAAGGAAAAAGAACTTGGCGACCTGAAGTCCAAATTCGTAACCATGGCCTCACACGAATTCAGAACGCCGCTCAGCACCATTCACTCCTCCGCTGCGCTCATTCGCAAATATTCCAATCCGGAAGATGAAGCCAAACGTGAGAAACACCTCAAACGAATTCAGGATTCCGTTGAAAATATGCGGGATATCCTGGAAGATTTCTTATCCATCGGACGAATTGAAGAAGGTAAAATCAAACTCAATCCTGAATTAATTACTGCCGAAGAACTAAAGGAAGAAATCAATCGCATGGTGATTGAAATGCAGCACCTGGCTAAAACAGGTCAAAAGTTTTTATTCACCCATCAGGTAAAATCAGACTATGCTATTGATCTAAAGATGTTGCGCCATGTGCTGATAAACCTGTTGTCTAACGCGATTAAATTTTCTCCCGAAAATGAAGAGGTGAAAATAACCTGTACTGAAGATGCCGATAACTTGGTTATCTCCGTATCAGACCGCGGAATCGGTATTTCACAGCAAGACCAAAAGCGGTTATTCGAACGGTTTTTCAGAGGAGAAAATGCAGCCAATATTCAGGGAACAGGATTAGGCCTATACCTGGTAAGCCGTTATATGGAAATGGCAAAGGGTCGTATTAACTGGAGTAGCGAACCCGGAAATGGAACAACCTTCAATCTTTACTTACCAAAACAAAACTCTTAATTACTGCGTCATATGAGCAAAATTCTATTGATCGAAGACAACCTTGAGGTCCGTGAAAACACTGCCGAAATCCTGGAACTCGCCAGGTATTCAGTCGTAACCGCTGAAAACGGTAAAGTTGGTGTTGAGCTGGCCTTACAGGAAAAACCAGATTTGATCATTTGCGATATCATGATGCCCGTGCTGGATGGTTATGGTGTGTTACACATGCTAAGTAAAAATCCAGAGACCTCTACCATCCCATTTATTTTCCTTACAGCCAAATCAGAAAAAACTGACTACCGAAAAGGTATGGAGCTAGGCGCCGATGACTACATCACCAAGCCATTTGATGAGACTCACTTATTGAATGCCATCGAAGTGCGTCTCAAAAAATCAGAAAAACTTCGTCAGAGCTTCACCCAGGACTTCAGTGGTTTTAGTGAATTCATTGATACCGCCGGACACCACGCCAATGTAAAGTTGACTGAAAAAGCCCGCGAAGTTCAGAAGTACCGCAAAAAATCTATTCTGTTTCAGGAAGGACACCGCCCTCTGTTTCTCTATTTTCTAGTCAGTGGAAAAGTAAAGACCTACCGATCCAATGAAGACGGAAAAGAATTCATCACTCAGATTCACACAGCCGGTGATTTCATTGGTTACACACCCATTCTGGAAGAAACATCCTACAAAGACAGCGCGGAAGTACTTGAGGATGCGGAGCTCATGCTTATCCCGCGTGAAGACTTTTTAAAGCTGGTTGGATCCGATAACATGGTAGCCCGGCAATTCATAAAACTACTTACCAGAAACGTTGTCGTTCACGAAGAGAAACTGATCAATCTGGCCTACAATTCCGTCCGCAAAAGAGTTGCAAATGGCCTACTCGAAGTCCTTCAAAAATTTCGCACGACCACTGCAGAAAATCCTCCATTGATGATTTCTCGTGAGGACTTAGCCCAAGTCGTTGGAACAGCCACCGAATCACTAATCCGCACCCTGAGTGAATTCAAGACTGATAAATTAATAGATATACAAGGAGGAAAAATTACGGTTCTGCAGGAAGCAAAATTGAAAAATATGATTTACTGATTCGGAACCATCAACTTGCCCTCCTCGTTCTGTCTTTCCAGGGTCCAGTCGTCTGTCAGCGAAGTTTCAATCCAAACATTTCCCGATCTGCGAAAAATTTTAGCCACCAGACCAGTGGCCTTTCTAATATCATCTTTTAAACACTTAACTGTACGATCACCCAAAAGACTGATTTCCGTCTGAGGAAGTTGGAATAAACCGTAGGCATTCTCAAGTTTTTTGGTAATTCGGATACCATTGAGTTCGAGGTTGCGAAACAAATCAATTCGCAAATAAGGATAACGATCAGAAAAAATTTTCTGAATAGCGCCTATCGTCTGGCCTTCAAAAATGGCTAGCTGCTGAAAAGAAGAATTAGTTACCACTTTTTGTGTTAATGATGGGGGTCATTAGATCACTTCAAAAATATGTGAGAGACCTTACTTGAAAACATGACTTTTATCAGTTAACAATCTGAATTAATCCCAAAAAAGGATGAAGACTCACCTTTACAGAGCAAAACAGTTACTTTCCGGATTGAAAAAATTTATTGCTCGCTTTTTGAAAAGCGAATAAATAAAGTACTGTGTGGAAGAAGCTCAGCAATTGGTGCATATCCAGTGAATGAGCCGCCTCCTGTAATCACGAGACTTGGCGCCACATCCTCTGAAGGCAAAAATTTTCCTGAATATGTAGCCGCTGACAATGAACCGTCTGAATTGGAAAGTGTCGGATTGGAAATCGTACTGCCCGAAAGATTGTGAATGACGAGCATGATCTCTGAGTTTACAATACGCATAAAAGAAAAAACGCGTGGATCGGTTGATCGTACCGGTTCAAAACTTCCACGCTTGAGCGCCAGACTATTTTTTCGGATTTGAATGACTTGTTTATAATGATTCAAAACGGAACGGCTATCGTTTTCCTGAACAGCCACATTCACTTTCGGATAATCGGAATTAAGGGGATACCAAGGTGAACCCGACGTAAACCCGGCCTGAGCCGAAACACTCCACTGCATGGGACTTCGGATTTCCTCTCCAGATCCCGA
>JBMSPY010000135.1:0-6216 GCA_049423005.1 Cyclobacteriaceae bacterium | reverse complement strand
AAGTGGAATGAGTTGGCACATAAAATTCTTGCCGACTATGCTCAACTTTTGACGAAAGAAGTATTGTTAACGAAAGAAAAAGCTCAGGAGCTTTTAGAGGCAACCTGCCAGCAACATGGAACCAAACCAGGAGCCATCCTCCAACTTCTTAGAATTTCCTTAACAGGTGCCGGCGCAGGCCCAGATCTCATGCTCACTATGGAAATCCTCGGAGGAAAGGAATCTTCAGAACGAATTCAATTGGCCCTACAAAATTTTTCAACTAACTAAAATCAGTTAAATCTTATGACATCACACGTTATTGATTACCAGATCAAGGGAGAAAGTATTCAAATTGTAGAGATTGAACTTGATCCATTAGAAACCGTTATTGCAGAGGCCGGCGCTATGCTCTTCATGGAGGATGGTATCCGATTTGAAACTAAAATGGGTGACGGGTCTGCCATGCGTCAGGGACTTTTCGATAAGCTGGTGTCAGCAGGAAGTCGAATTCTGACTGGTGAAAGTTTGTTTATGACACATTTTACCAATCACGGTAACCGGAAAGCAAAGGTTGGCTTTTCGGCCCCATATCCTGGAACCATCATACCCATAGAGCTGACAACCATGAGCCGTAATGAACTCATAGTTCAGAAAGACGGATTTTTATGCGCAGCCTTTGGCACAAAACTTTCAATTGTCTTCAACCGTAAGATTGGCTCAGGCTTGGTTGGTGGCGAAGGTTTTATTCTGCAAAAACTTCAGGGCGACGGAAGAGCCTTTGTACATGCCGGCGGAACTGTTATTGAACGAACGCTGAATAACGAGGTGCTTCGTGTAGATACGGGATGTGTCGTAGCATTTGAATCGCATATCGATTTTGATGTGGAGAGTACCGGTAGTCTTAAATCGATGGTGTTTGGCGGAGAAGGTCTGTTTCTAGCCACTCTGCGTGGAACGGGAAAGGTATGGCTTCAGTCAATGCCCATCCGTAAACTTGTACAAGCCCTTTCACCCTACGGAAGAAATAACAGCAAAGAATCAGGTGGCCTGCTGGGCGGACTTTTTGAAAGCTGATTAAGAATAACTGGTCGACAACCATACTAGCGCTCCATAAAAAGCGAAGCGCACGATCCGACTTATGGTCAAAAGGAGGAAATGCTTGAGTGGAAGGTTTACTGAGCCAGCCAGCATACATGTTGCTGAGAATGGAACTGGAGTTACAGCCCCAACAACTACAAGAAATCCGCCGAAGCGACGAAGTTTGTGATCGTATTCGGCCAGGTAGCGTTCGTGAATTTTTTTGTAAAGTGGTGTTTTTGCAAAATAACGACCAATGAAGTAGCCGAGAACTCCAGCGGCATACGAAATCAGCGTCAGGATAATGAGGTTTGTGACGTATTCGGAAAGAACACCTTTAGTCTTCCAAATGAGCATAAAAATTTCAGGAGGCAGAATACCAAAAACAATCTCTGAAACGGTGAAAATGCTCAGCAGCAAAAGCATATTGTCACCAACCTGATTGATCTGCTCGCGGTAAACATTAAGTTCTTTTTGAACCAGTAGGTAGGCCACAATTATTACGGCAAACCAGGCAAGCCCCTTGGCCAAATTTCTAAACAAAAACGAATACCTTGATTCTTCACTTTCCATAATCAGCTGCGGATTGGGTAGCGTTTAAAGGGAATATCGGGATTAAATAATTTTCGGTAGGTAGCGTGACGCTTGTGCACAGTTACATTAATCTGCTCACAAGTCTTCACCATTTTAGTATTAAAATCACCAATCCAGTTCATCTCGTAATCGACGTACTGGGTGTACTCTTTTTGAACGTATTGTCTAAAACGCTCAATGATGGCTCCATCAACTCCCTTACCCTGATATGCTGGAACAATTCCAAAAAGAACGCCAAATGCCTTAGTTGTTGTGCGACGCCAATGATGCCACAGAAATGTCAACTTCCCAAGCAGTCCCATTTTTCCATCGACATGTTTGAAAATCTGATTGACCTCTGGTAAGGAAAGAAAAAAAGCAATTGGCTCCTCCTTATAATAACCGAACCATAGTAATTTTTCATCCATGATCGGCTTCATTTGCTTAACCAGCGTTTTCGCCTGCAACTCAGTAAGTTCAGGGATTTCCGATCGATTGGCCCAAGCTTGATTATAGACTGTACGGATCAATTCAGGGAGTTTATCCCATTCCTTTTTTGGGAGATAGTCGAATCGGTAGGAAGGATCCTGTTTAATAAGATCATTTTTCATCAATAACCGATCACTAATTGGTCCTTGAATCTTACGTCCGAACGTAAGCTGATAGAAATACACCTGAAAACCGTAAGCCTCAAAAAAATCTTTATAGTAAGGGAAGTTGTAGTTACACTGATAATTTGGCTCGAGATGAAAACCTTCAATTAGAAGTCCCCACCAACGATCGCGGTTACCAAAATTTACAGGCCCATCCATCGCTTCCATTCCTTTTTCCGTCAACCACTGACGGCATTGATCGAATAAAAGGAAGGCAGCTTTCTCATCCTGGATGCACTCAAAAAAACCAATCGCACCTGTTGGCTGATCGTTTCCTTTAAGTGCGTGCTTTCGATCGTAAAAAGCGGCCACGCGCCCAATTACATTTCCCTGATCATCCTGCAACAACCAACGAATAGCCTCACCTGTACGAAACGCCTTGTTTGTTTCTGGATCAAAAACGTTTTCAATGTCCTTATCCAAAGGACGAATCCATTGGGGGATATCCTTATAGAGTTTTACGGGGAGCCGAATAAACTCCTTTTTATCCTCTTTAGATAGCACTTCCCGCAGGGTCATACTGCTAGTTAGTCAGAATTGCAGGTAGAAAAAAGAAGAGAATCCAGTCTTATGACCAATGGTCAAGATTAACCCTTGAGGGCTTCGGCACCAGCTACAATTTCAAGGATTTCTTTGGTAATGGCCGCCTGACGCGTACGGTTGTAAGTCAACCGAAGGTCCTTCAGCAATTCACCGGCATTTTCAGTGGCCTTATCCATAGCTGTCATGCGAGCACCATTTTCAGCTGCGTTGCTGTCCAGAAGGGCCTTGAATAGTTGTACGTGCAAGGACTTAGGGATGATGCCGCTAAGAATGACCTGCTGATCAGGTTGAAAAATGTAGTCTGTGTCTGCAGAACCCTCTAGTTTTTCCTGAGGCGGTTGAACCGGGAGGAATTGCTCGGTTTGCAGAACCTGCGTGGCTACATTTTTGAATTGATTATAAATGATCTCCACCCGGTCAAATTGCTCTTTTCTGAAAGCTTCCATGATGAATCCGGAAACAGCTGAAGAACTAGCGAAGTTGAGGTGAGAAAAAATATTCCAGTGATCAGCGATAACTTTGTAATTCCGTTTTGAAAAAAATTCGAAAGCTTTTTTGCCAAGCGGAAGGATAGTGACCTGAGCACTCTGGTAGGATTCCTGGATCCGACGATTGGTTGCTTTTAACACAGAGGAATTAAATCCTCCGCACAAACCACGATCGGAGCTGATGGTTACCAGCAATACACGATTGGGTTCACGGACTTTAGAGTACCAGCCTTCGGTATCTCCCCCACTAGCGGAAAGATTGCGAAGCAGGCCATCCATTTTGGATGCAAAAGGCCGCATTTGCATGATCCGATCTTGCGACTTCCGAAGCTTTGCAGCCGCAACCATTTTCATGGCTTTGGTGATCTGCTGGGTGGAGGTCACCGAGGTGATCCTAAGCTTTACTTCCTTTAAACTTGGCATAATCCTGTTTCGAAGGAGAATTAATATTTAGAAGCAATCTCAAGGGCAATGGTCTTCACCTTCGCCAAATCAGCATCTTCCAACTTTCCAAGTCGGAAATTTTCCAAAATATTCGCATGCTGGGCTTTCATCAGTCCGAGGAACTCTTTTTCAAAGTCTCTTACCTTACCTACTGGGACTTTATCAATGAATCCTTTGGTAGACACATAAATGATGGCCACTTGCTCTTCAACAGGCACTGGAGCATACTGTGGCTGCTTCAGAATTTCCAGGTTACGGCGACCACGCTCAATAGTCAATTTAGTAGAGGCATCGAGGTCAGAGCCAAACTTTGCAAAGGCTTCCAATTCACGGAACTGTGCCTGATCTAGTTTCAGGGTACCTGCAACTTTCTTCATGGATTTGATCTGTGCAGATCCACCCACCCGAGATACAGAGATACCTACGTTAATCGCAGGACGAATACCGGAGTTGAACAAATTTGTTTCCAGGAAGATCTGACCATCCGTAATTGAGATTACGTTGGTCGGAATATAGGCCGATACGTCATTGGCCTGAGTTTCAATAATGGGAAGAGCTGTTAACGAACCTCCGCCTTTTACCTTAGACTTAAGGGAAGCCGGCAAATCATTCATATCCTTAGCAACGCTATCGTCATTGATAACTTTTGCCGCACGCTCGAGCAAACGAGAGTGGAGATAGAAGATATCACCCGGATAGGCTTCACGGCCAGGAGGACGACGCAGCAGCAGAGAAACTTCGCGATAGGCTACCGCTTGCTTGGAAAGGTCATCGTAAATAACAAGTGCAGGACGACCCGTGTCGCGGAAATATTCACCAATAGCAGCACCGGTAAACGGAGCAAAGAACTGCATCGGAGCAGGGTCTGATGCATTCGCAGCTACGATAACGGTATATGGAAGTGCGCCGGCCTTCTCTAAAGTAGCAGCAACGTTAGCTACCGTTGAAGCTTTTTGGCCAATCGCTACGTAGATACAGTAAACTGGATTTCCGCGCTCGTAGAATTCTTTTTGATTGATGATGGTGTCAATAGCAACAGCAGTCTTTCCAGTCTGACGGTCACCGATAATCAACTCACGCTGACCACGGCCGATTGGAATCATAGAGTCGATCGCCTTGATACCTGTTTGGAGCGGCTCGTTTACCGGCTGGCGGTAGATTACACCAGGAGCCTTACGCTCTAATGGCATCTCAAACAATTCGCCCGGAACCGGTCCTTTTCCATCGATGGGGTTAGCCAGTGTATCTACTACACGACCAAGAAGGCCTTCACCAACATTTACCGAACCGATTTGACCGGTACGCTTTACAGTGTCTCCTTCGCGGATATCTTTGGAGTCACCAAACAATACGGCTCCTACGTTGTCTTCTTCCAGGTTAAGAACCAGTGCGCGAACGCCGTTTTCAAACAACAGCAATTCACCGGACTGGGCCTTAGTGAGGCCATAGATTCGGGCTACACCATCACCTACGGATAGAACGGTTCCTACCTCCTCTAGCTCGGCCTGGGTCTTTGACCCTGCAAGTTGCTCGCGCAGGATGGCTGATATTTCTTCTGGTCTGATATCACTCATGATTCAATAAATTAAAATTCTTTTTTATAAGGGTTGTAACTAAACTTCAATCGCAGTGCTCTAAGCTTACCGGAAATAGAGGTGTCGATACGCTGGTCACCAACATTGAGAATGAATCCTCCGATGAGTGACGGATCAACTTTTTCTACCAGCTCTGTCTTATCGCGACGGCTAAGTTTCCGGGCTGCCGCTTCAATTTCTTTTCGAATGACCGGATCGATAGCCACCGCGGTGGTCACGGTAGCAAAACCGATTCCATTGTACTCGTTGTAGGCACGGTGGAAATCATTCGCAATGGCCGGAAGCAGTGGCTCGCGGTTTTTGCGGGTAATGATATCCAGAATAGCCCAGGTCAGATTATGGACTTTCCCTTTAAAAATTTTCTCCAGGATATCCCGTTTGCGTTCGTGCTTAATGATTGGACTGCGCAACATCACGAGGAACTCACGATTGGTATCGCAGAGTTCGTCGAACATTTTCATATCGTTACTCACTGCCTCTAATGCATTTTGTTCCACTGCCAGTCCAAGCAGGGATTTTACATATCTCGAGGCTACGCGCTGTTCAGCCATTGGATCAGTTCAATTTGATCTCCTTGATGAATTCCTCAACCATATCCTTCTGCGCCTTGTCGGAAGAAAGATTTTTTTTGATCAGCTTTTCGGCAATCTCAATAGAAAATAAAGCCACCTGTGATTTCACATCGCGAAGAGCAGCTTGTTTTTCGGTATTGATAACGGCTTTTGCATCCTCAATTAGCTTGTCAGCAGACTTACGAGCCTCTGTCTGAGCCTGATCAATAAGTCTGTTGGCGGCATCACGGGCATCACGCACGATACGGTCGCGCTCCTCGCGGGCCTCACGAAGAAGTTTTTCATTTCC
>JBMSPY010000134.1:0-6220 GCA_049423005.1 Cyclobacteriaceae bacterium | reverse complement strand
GCTGCATGAAGGAACTGTAGATGTTACAGAAAGGAATAAGACCTTGTGTGGCCAAGCCAGCCGAGAAAGTCACAGCATGTTGTTCGGCAATACCCACATCGAAAGCTCGATCCGGCATAGCCTTCATCATGATGTTCATCGAAGAGCCTGAAGGCATTGCAGGAGTTACGCCCATTATCTTTTCATTGGCCTGTGCCAACTCGACAAGTGTATGACCAAAGACGTCCTGATATTTCGGAGGCTGAGGAGTATCGTAAGTTTTTTTATGAATTTCTCCCGTAACCTTATCGAAAGTGCCAGGGGCATGCCAAACAGTAGCATTTCCTTTTTCAGAGGGACCGAAGCCTTTCCCTTTTACCGTAACGCAATGCAGAATTTTTGGTCCAGGTATTTTTTTAAGATCGTTCAAAACAGCAACCAGATGATTTACATCATGACCATCAACCGGACCAAAGTAACGAAGGTTCAACGATTCAAAGAGATTGCTTTGACTTAACAGTGTGGATTTGATTCCATTTTCAATTTTAGAAACAATCTCCTGCGCGTTCTTTCCGAAATTGGAGAGTTTTCCGAGAAGGTTCCAAACCTCATCCTTAAGTTTATTGTAAGCCGATGAAGTGGTTATATCCGTCAAATAATCTTTAAGTGCACCGACGTTAGGGTCGATGGACATGCAGTTATCATTTAGGATGATGATGAGATTGGTGTCGGAAACGCCAGCATGGTTTAAACCTTCGAAGGCAAGACCGGCAGTCATGGCTCCGTCACCAATTACAGCAACGTGTTGACGCAATTCATCACCAGAATACTTGCTGGCCACCGCCATACCCAATGCAGCGGAAACAGAAGTAGAGGAATGTCCTACACCAAAGGTGTCGTAAGGACTTTCTTTACGCTTAGGGAATCCGGAAATACCCTTGTAAACACGATTGGTATAAAATACATCACGGCGGCCCGTCAAAATTTTATGTCCGTAGGCCTGGTGACCTACATCCCAAACCACCTGATCGTGGGGAGTATTGAAGACGTGATGAATGGCCGTGGTAAGTTCAACCACACCAAGACTGGCGCCAAAATGACCACCATAAACCGATACGTGATCAATGATAAACTGACGAAGCTCCTGGCAAAGCTGTGTCAGTTCAGCTGCGTTTAGGCCTTTCATATCGGCCGGAGAGTCAATTCTGGACAACAAGGGGCCAGGAGTAATCTTCATGATTTTTTATGGAAAGAGATATCAAAATTAAACAGAATAGCCTCATTCTCACTTTTTAACAAAGAAACCTGCCTTGAACCGGCGATTGCCTGTCCTGATTTGATAGATTCGCAGGTTGTTGAAACCATGAATCAGGAGAATTTCGAAGTCAGGCTACCATTGTTTGAAGGTCCTTTTGACCTGCTGTTGTTTTTTATTGAAAGGGATGAATTGGACATCCACGATATCCCAATCTCAAAAATCACCCAAGACTTTCTGGATTACCTCCGGCATCTGGAAAACATGAATGTGGATGTAGCCAGTGAGTTTATTCTTGTTGCGGCCACATTGATGCGCATCAAATCCAAGATGCTGTTACCTCGTCCACAGATTGATGAGGCGGGTAATGAAATCGACCCACGAGAGGAACTCGTACGGCATTTGTTGGAGTACAAAAAATACAAATCAGTGATTGACGACCTCTCAAAAATGGAGGAGACGGAATCGCAGAAGGAAAAACGAGGCAACATCGTTAAAGAACTCAAAGCGCTTGCTGAAAGCTCTAATGTTGAAGCCGAACTTCAAGACGTAGATCTTTTCAAGTTATTAACTGTTTTCGAAAAAGTACTTCGACGACAGGAGGAGGAAAAAAATCGTCCAGTCCACCAGGTTATTCAATATCCATATACGATCGAAGGTCAAAAAGAGTACTTATATGGAGAATTGACACGAAGAGAAAGAATTTCGTGTGTTGATTTACTTAGTATCAATAGCACTCGGATTGCATTGATCTTTAATTTCCTGGCCATTCTGGAACTCCTCGCTATAGGCGATCTGGATATCCAGGTTGGTGAGGGCTACAATAATTTCTGGATTACCAAAAAACAGCACGAAGGGGAGACGGTGGTCTGAGGATCACTTAAACTCTTCCAACAAACCGCCCGATAACCGGACGAGATCAGTTTTTGTGGCCAGCACATCAAAGATGGCTGAAGAATTTTCGAGTGCTGCATTAAGGAAGTTCTCTTCAATGATTCTAAGGTCAATAGCGCTGAAGCTTCCGTTCTTATAGCGCTCATAGGCCAGATTAAGATTCAGCTCAGCTGCTTTAAGTTTAGTTTCAGAAATACTTACCAACTGACGTCGTAATTCGTATTGTTCAACTCCTGAAAGCAGATCGTTTTCTAAGGACAACTTAAGCCGTTCGGTTCCCAACTGTGTAATTTTTTGATCTACCTCTGCATTCTTAATGGCACGTCGTACCTGACCTCCGTTAAATAAAGTGAAGCGTAGGGAAAGATTGGCAAATGCACCATAAGAGTAACCCTGCAATGTCCGGTATTCAGGCGCAAAGGAGCGGCTGATCACTGGCTGTGCATCGTCATCATTTAAGTAACCAATGGTGTTTTTAATAACCGTTCCATTTTCCGTTGGTCGAAAACGGGCATTCAACTGAT
The DNA here is from genome assembly GCA_049423005.1 of Cyclobacteriaceae bacterium. Classification (GTDB taxonomy): domain Bacteria; phylum Bacteroidota; class Bacteroidia; order Cytophagales; family Cyclobacteriaceae; genus ELB16-189. Next base: position 3,568 of record JBMSPY010000134.1, on the reverse strand, counting down.
CCAATGAACCGGTCGAGCCTACGGAAAGTGTTAATGAAGGATACAGCGCGCTCTGCAAAGACTGACGGCTTATCCGCTGCAACTCCTGAAAGATAAACTGATTGCGCAAGCTTGTATTGGAGCGGGTAAGGCTTGCGCGCATAGATTCGAAATCAAACTGCTCCTCAACAAACTGGAGTTTGTCGGTAAGTACATACTGATTATTCAGATTCTCATTGAGCAACTCATTGAGATTACGCACCGCGCTACGCAGTGCAATCTCCTGTCGAAGAACATTTGCTGAGTCGGTGAGGTAATTGTTCTGTTCTTGAAGAACATCAAAAGTAATAGCGCCACCTAAAGTTTTTCGCAGGCTCACATACTCATAAAGCTGCCTCGAAAAAGTCATGGCCCGCTTGCGTACATTCAGGCGTTCCTGTTCCAGCAAAACATTATAGTACCCCAAAATGATTGTTTGAACCGTATTCTCCAGAATAAACCGGGCATTACCCTCTGTCTGTAATTCCAGATTTTCAAGACGTTCCTTATTGAGGCGAACAGCAAATCCATTGAAAAGAGTCCACTGGACATCAATTTGTCCGGGAATGGTATTGCCAATGTTTCGGCCGGCTACAGCAAATGGGTTAGCCGGTTTACGCTCAATCACACTGTTGTTTTGGTTCGCCGTGATATTAATAGTGGGCAGGCGACCCGTCTGTCCCCAATTATTTAAACGCTGGGCTTGTTCAATTTCCAGTTTTTGGATCTGAGCATCAAAATTATTTTGGAGACCGCGCTGCACAGCATCCAGAAGAGAAAGCGTCTGTTGTGTCCAGGCATTAGGTGCTGAAACGCAAACCAGAATAAAAACAATAAATAATTTCAAATTCAGTTTCATCGGCTCAATCCTTGACTTCTTTTCTAATGTGTTTGCCGGTAAAGTAGGAGTACACTGCAGGTATCACAAAAAGGGTTAGCACAGTTGAAAATAACATCCCTCCAATAACACCAATACCCATAGAGACTCTGCTTTCGGAACCAGCACCAAGTGCCAAAGCAATTGGCAAAATTCCCAGGATGGTGGCCAGACTGGTCATGATGATCGGTCGGAATCGGCTCTCTGCCGCGCCAACAACTGCATCCAGAATCGGAATTCCCGACTCTTTCCGCTGATTGGCAAATTCAACAATCAAAATTCCATTTTTGGTTACCAACCCGATTAGCATGATAATACCAATCTGACTGAAAATATTGAGTGTCTGACTGAAGTACCACAGCGTAAGTAAAGCACCAGCCAAAGCCAATGGCACAGTAAACATAATTATCAACGGATCTCGGAAGCTTTCAAACTGACCAGCTAGAACCAGATAAATAATAGCCAGTGCAATAAGAAAAGCCAGATAAATACTCGACGAGCTCTCTGCAAATTCCCTTGAAGCACCATCCAGACTGGTGGAATAGCTGTCATCCAAAACCTCACCGGCGATGCGTTCCATCTCTTTGATACCATCACCCAGTGCAACGCCTTTTGCCAACTGAGCACTAACCTTTGCTGATGAGTATCGGTTGAAACGATACAGTTGCGGAGGACTGCTTTGTTCTGAAAGCGTTACCAAGTTATCCAACTGGATAAGTTCACCGTTACGATTTTTGACATAAAGCGTCTTTAGATCCAACGGCTCATCCCGGTCTTGTTTTTTAACCTGACCGATAATCTGATATTGCTTACCGTCCATGATAAAGTTTCCGAATCGTGTACCACTCAGACCCAATTGAAGTGTCTGCGCAATGTCAATAACATTTACTCCAAGGGCTCTTGCCTTATCACGATTGATGTTGATTTTGATTTCCGGCTTGTTGAACTTCAGATCGAGATCAACAAAAGCAAACTTAGGACTAGAAGAAGCCTTACTCATAAACTCAGGAAGCACTTCTTTTAACTTATCGATATCAGCACCCTGTATCACAAACTGTACCGGGAAGCCACCACGACGATCGCCAATGGTTTGAGCCTGAGTAGCAAAGGTGCGAACGGTACTGTATTGCTTTGATTTTAAAGTAATGTCATCGACAATTTCCTGTTGCGTACGATCACGTTGTGAAGGGTCCTTCAAAATGACGCGTACAAACCCGGAATTTACTCCACCGGATCCGCCAAAACTCGGTGCCGTTACACTAACCAAACCGAAGCGCTCCGGCACTTCACGCTCAACAAATTTTCTTAAGGTATCAACATTGACATCCATAAAAGCGAAACTGGTTCCTTCAGGAGCCTGTGCCTGCAATCGGAATTCGCTTCGATCCTCCATCGGGGCAAGCTCAGAAGGAATGGTAGTCCCAATGAGGTAAATCAAGCCTACCGAAAGCGCAATGATTACAAACGCCAACCAACGAACTTTCATGAAACCCTTTAGGGCCCGTGCATAGCCACTGGATAATCCCTGAAAAAATGGCTCTGTTTTCCGGTACAACCAATTGTGCTGCTCTCTTCTCTTCAAAAGACGAGAGGTCATCATTGGAGTGAGTGTAAGGGAAACGAAAGCAGAAATTGCTACAGAACTTGCAACCACCAGTCCAAATTCACGGAATAACCTTCCTGTTAGTCCCTGAAGGAAAATCACAGGAAGAAACACCGCAACAACCGCAACTGTAGTTGAAATGACCGCAAAGTAAATTTCAATAGACCCCTTTCGGGCAGCCTCCATAGGCTCCTCGCCCTCTTCAATTTTTACGTAGATGTTTTCCAAAACAACGATCGCATCATCCACAACTAGACCAATGGCTAGAACAATACCCAATAAAGTGAGCACATTGATGGTAAAGCCCAACAAGTACATCACGAAAAAGGCACCGACAAGCGAAATGGGTATGGTAACCACCGGGATCAAAGTCGTGCGCCAATCTCTCAAGAAGAAAAAGATGATGAACAATACGAGGGCAAAAGCAATAATGATAGTCTCCTCTACCTCCAAAATGGAATCGCGGATGTATTGTGTGGAGTCAAAACTCATCTGATAGGCTACATCCGGAGGCAGGTCACGCTCAATTTGACTAAGCTTTTTATAAAGACCTTCGGAGATCTCGATGTTATTTGCTCCGGGCTGGGCCACAATAGCCAGCGCTACAGCCGGAACACCATCGCGTCTTAGGATAGTGCGATCGTTTTCAGGATAAAGCTCAGCGTAGCCGATGTCACTAAAGCGCACCACGTCGCCACTCGACTCCTTTATAATGAGGTTGTTGAAATCCTCTACGGTAGTAAGTCTACCCATCGTTCTAACAGTGAGCTCCGTAGTAGCGCCCTCTACCCTACCGGAAGGCAACTCCACATTTTCTCTGGAAACAGCCTGAAGTACGTCGGTCGGGGCAAGCTTAAGTGCGGCCATACGAATGGGATCCATCCACAGGCGCATGGAATATCGGCGCTGACCCCACAGCTGTACAGAACTTACACCCGGTATGGTTTGAATTTTTTCTTTGAAGCGGATTTCAGCAATTCGTGAAAGCTCCAGCAGGTTACGTTTATCACTGGTAACCGTCATGAAAATGATTGGACTGGAATCGGCGTCAGCCTTTTCGACAACAGGAG
>JBMSPY010000133.1:0-6231 GCA_049423005.1 Cyclobacteriaceae bacterium | reverse complement strand
AACAGCAAAAGGTAAAGCAGCTCGAAACGTTTCGTCCGTTCGGTTTTTAAATCACCATAAAAATCCAAGTGCCCCCACAGCGAGGTGTCTGTTTTCTTTAAGCTTGAAACTGTATTTAAAATTAGGCATCAACGCCAGGTTTCCGGACAGCATCGTGAATAAAAACGTGCTCATCCCTACCGATAAATGATCACTGACCCCATACTGGACCGTATTGTATTCGATGAGCAAATTATTCCAGTAAACTTCCCCCTTTGGCTGAGGCATTGCCGATGGACCAAAAACATGACGACTGAAGTGGGGGTTGGCAAAAAATCCATTCTTGGTCAATCGGATTTCTTTAATCTTCGACACCCCTTCCTTAAAGACCCGATCTGGACCCGTTGCCTGATCGGTAATATAAAAATAGGTTGCATCCAGACTATCCAGCCGACCTTGTTTACTGCTTCCATTTTTAATATCAAATTGATACGTTTTGCCAATCTCAGGAATCAAGAGTACCTGGCAGTAGGTTGTCGCAACCGACAACCAACAAAAGAACAACAACCATATCCTATGCATACCTCAAATTAAAACATTATTTCTTTGCGAACATTTGGTGAATTACGCGGGTTTTCCGGGCAATATTGCTCCGAACTTTCCTAATTTTAAACGATGAAAAACTTCGGTTAATGCTTACGTACCGATTGCACGATTAAATCCATGACGCAAACCCTAGCCCATTTTCTCCGAAGCATCAATAATAACTTACTGCAGGTACGTCAGCCGATTCTTCATAAAGTGCTAAAGGTTTTCTACGGCTTATCCGCACTCGTTTATAAAAGTAATTCAAAACGGAAATCCGAAACTGTTACCATAACCAACTTCGACCGTAACCTAAAATTGAAGGTAAACACCGCAGGCAGCATCGGGGCTACTGTTTTCTGGACCGGCTTTCACGAATTCCATGAACTGCTGTTTTTAAACAATTTTCTCAAACCGGAAATGGTGGTCGTTGATGCAGGAGCCAACATCGGCATCGTTACCCTATTCGCCGCCAAGCGTGTAACCTCCGGAAAGGTGATCGCCTTCGAACCCGTTCCTTCCGTTTATCAACGACTGAAAGAAAATATTGAGCTCAATCAACTCAAAAACATTACCAGTGTAGCCGTCGGATTATCGGACACCACAGGTACGCTTCCGATCTACGAAATCGATAGCCACAACGAAGGCCTCTCAACCTTGTACCCGGGCGATCTGCGTCAACTGCGCCATACAGAGGTACCAATTGTTCCATTAGACGAGACCATAAACGCATATTCCATCCAACGACTTGACCTGATCAAAATGGATATCGAAGGCGGAGAACTGATGGCACTGCGTGGAATGAAAAAAGTCATTCAGCACTACAGACCTGTGGTCATGATCGAAATCAACCAAAAGGCTTATTCCTCTGCCGGATACACACCCCACGATGTGTATACATTTTTCCAGCAACTTGGTTACACACCTCACGAGATTACAAAGTCTGGCACTCTGCAAACGACCACCACGGAAGCCACTTTTGCCAACATCGTATTTCTTCCCGCGTGAAAATTCTATTCCTCACTCCCTGGTATCCGGATGAAGCATTGCCCAATCACGGCATCTTTATAAAAGATCAGGCATTGGCATTGACAAAGGTGACCTCGAGAACCTCAGCCACGTTTGACGGACAGCATGAGGTACATGTAATTTCCGCTAAAGTAAATTATCAGTCCTTCGGGTTCTTTTCCTTTACCACAACGACAGAACAACACGGAAACCTCACCGAAACAAGACTCGTAATCAAAAGATCACTGCCACTATTCAATCAACTGAATTTTTTCTGGTGTCTGCTGAAGGTATCAGGAAAAATTGCCTACACCTTTCAGCCAGATATAATCCACAGCAATTTAGGGTTTCCGGGAGCTTACTGGGGATGGCGCCTTTCTAAAATGACCGGACGTCCGTGGGTTCTCTCGGAGCACACACTCCTGCACAACAACTTCCGAAGCCTGTTCCATAAATGGCTGACCATACGGTTTCTGCCACGAGCCCACGCTGTAGTAACCGTAAGCCAACACAGTGCTGCAATTATCAAAAACCTTACAGGCTATACGTCACAGGTAATTCCAAACATCATTCGCTTTGATTTGTTTTCAACCATTCACCCTGCCCCAGCCCTTCCGGTTCAAATCGGTTTTCTGGGCAGTCACTTTTTCGAAAAAAAAGGTTTGAATGTTCTACTCAAAGCCCTGTCTCACATTCAACAGGATTATGTCTTGCATATTGGCGGTAACGATCCTGATCTAAAGCATTACCAGGAACTAGCCATTCAGTATGGAATGGATCAAAAATGTCGTTGGCATGGAGCTGTTTTGCGCGACCAGGTTCCAGTATTTTTTTCCAGACTTCACTTCTTTGTCAGCGCCAGTCGGTTTGAAAGTTTTGGTATGGCTATTGCCGAAGCAATGGCCTGTGGACTTCCCGTTGTAAGTACCGATAGTGGCGGTCCATCTGATTTCGTAACAGATACAAATGGCGTATTGGTACCGGTAAACGATCCAGATGCACTAAAGGCTGCCTTAGGACAAATGATGGATAACTGGCAACAGTACGATCGGGAGCAAATCAGAAAATCGGTTATAGAAAGGTTTGATCAGGTAACCATCGGCAAAAAACTGGAATCCCTTTATTCAGCAATCCTTAAAAGGAATTAGTCATTTCCTTTCAGCAAAACGTTGCTGCACCAATCGCTGAATCTCCCGCATCATAACCGGACCTCCGTCCTTTCCAACGGATACTTTGGTCAGATAATCTGCGTGCGGGATTTGCTGCTGCTCATCAAAAAACTCAGGTCGCACCAAATACCCTAAGGCGTCTTGAGCTAAACCAAGTACCAGCACGGGATCACCTAGCGGAAATAATTTCTTGGTCTCCATTCCATAGTAAGGAGACGTTTCTCCCGGATGGGTAATGAAATGAATGTTTCCAACCCTGAGCCAGGCCACTTCTGTTTGAACTGTTCTTCCAATATCCCTTTTTAAGACCCCGAGTGTCGATAACAATTTAAATCCAAATGAATGAACAGGCATGTCGAACATCCGAGATTCAAAAATCACGGGCGCTGTAGTGACTGCAGTTGATGTTTTTAAGATTCGGATAACTTCTGAGGCAAGGCCTTGACCTTTAGCGTCCGCATTTTCAAAACTATCCTCTCCGACGGGCTGAACCCAACCACCGATCGATCCCTGCAAAAAATGATTCACGCCACCGTATTCCTGATCCAAACAGTTGTAGAATCCTGCCACATAATCAGCAGAAATTAATTTTCGCTCAGCACCAATGAGTGTCGGGTGACAAGCAAAATTGGTTAGTGTCGCAATGGAATTACCCAACTCATCAGCAAACTGCACCGAAGTAACCGATCGGTCCAGTTCTTCCGGTACAGAAATGTTTTGTACCCAACCTTCACCATACGAGCCTGTAGACCAGCACACACGTGCCGGTACCTGTTGATTCCACGCCGCCACAATAGTCTGGGCAACCCGGTTGATTAAAAAGTCCATATACTCTGGCTGAACACCTGAAGAAAAAATATGTTTTCCCCACAATCCAACCACATCCGGTCCAAGATGAGTATGCGTAGACGACAGGATAATATTATTAGGATTGAATTGCTCTGGCCTTAAAAACTCACTTACCTTTTTTCGTATAGCCAAGAGCTCGGTATGCAAGAGGCCAATACAATCGAGCGTAATCAACGCTGCAGTATGATTGGATTCAGAAATGATCACCGCCTTCACAAAAAGAGAGTCGTGGACACCAACAGACAGACCTGCACCACCATAACCTGCGAGATAACAAGGTTGATCTGGAGTAATGGAAGCGGAGGCAGCTCCTACGCGAAAGGTGCTGGCCTGGCTCGTTACCTCTTGCGCCAGGACAACAAAAATTAGCACCAGGAGCTTAAGCCTGCCGGAACTACGAATCGTAAAAATCATTTGTGGTCTGGAATCAAACATTGGTTAATGACAAGCATTAAATAGAAGTAGTGCAGTCTGCAATACCACGGATGCACGTCCACTTCAGTCATTACAAATTATGGGGCTTTTGGCAGTTAAACAACAGTAATTTTTTATGTGACAACATTCAATACAATCAAATCCAGCTTCTCGGAGTAGTTGGTTTAGAATTGGAAGCAATTTTTCGTAGCTTCAAAAAGCCCTAAGCCCATGAACATGCGACAAAAAATTGAGAACCTCGTCAATCGCGCACTCAATTTACTATTATCAACTCAATCAAAAGTTTGGGGCGAAAGAGTCATATTGGCGGTGGCCATAACCAGTTATCTGGTCCATCTTTTACTGATCGCATTGGTTCACTTTGGTGTGATTGTCGCAGAGTCCAGATTTCTGTCCAATCCGATATCGGCTATTTATACACCATTCTCCTTTATTCTGGTTTACGAGGTCTATCTCTTAATTTTCTATTTACCCAAATCGACATCTTTCTACATAGGAAAACAGTACGAGATCATTACACTGATAGTCATCCGAAGGATTTTTAAAGACATCGGCACACTGGAGCTTTCCTTACCGTGGTTTGAGAATGAACACGACCTTCAGTTCACCTATGATGTGGTGACATCTTTGGTTCTGTATTCCCTGATATTTCTTTTTTACCATAAAATTCTGAAACGGGTACCGGCTCATCCGGATGCGCCAGTTTTATTGGAACAAAAGACATCTGATTTTATCCTTCTCAAAAAGTCCATTTCCGTTGTTTTAGTCCCAACGCTGCTTTTCCTAGCCATTTATTCTTTCTGGAATTGGTTTGAATTGGCGCTGAGCGATTACCTATCGGGTATGGATGCGCTGTCCAACATCAACAATATCTTTTTTGAAGAATTCTTCACCATCCTCATCATAGTAGACGTACTCCTTCTGCTGGCTTCCTTCTTTTACTCCGATAAGTTTCACACCATTATCCGAAACTCCGGATTTGTGATTTCGACAGTGCTGATCAAAGTCTCTTTTTCAGTAAGCGGCATTCTGAATAATGCGTTGATTCTTGGATCTGTACTATTCGGCATTTTGATTATGTACATCCACAATCAATTCGAACAAAAAGATATTTCGGCAGGAACATTAAAGGCACACATTGATAATAAAGCGCCATAAGCTTGTGCAGATCGTGAGTTTATCAGATTTACCGTTAAACTGTTTTGTAAAATATTGTTCCAGATTTAATCCAAAAATTAGATTGGCCCTCATCATCAGCCTATGGGTTGGTATTGGACTATTTCCGTTGGTGGCAGTTTTTGGTCAAGCCACAGGTCGCATGGAAACAGATCGACCTGACCAGGCTGAGTGTGCTAGTATTGTGAAGGCAGGATACATTCAAGCCGAACTTGGTTTCAATGCAAATCAATTCCTGGAAGCTAGAGAATGGAATGTACCAACCACTTTGATTAAATACGGAATAGCCGATAAACTGGAACTACGTTACATTTCAGTTGCAGCAGTTAAAAACAATCAACTGATGTACCAACCCGATGCAGCTGGAATTAAAGTGTTTCTTTTCAAGGAGAAGGGATGGATTCCCCAGACTACCCTAATTGCTCAATATCATTTTGACGATACCAAACGCGATAACAGCGATTTCAACCGGACAGAACACTCCGTTGGTGAATTGATTTTCACTTGTCAAAATAACTTTAATGACCGGAGTGGATTGGGTTACAATTTCCGTCCTGAATTTCATTCAGATGGTACTGTGGAATGGATCTACCGGGTGACACCAGGATTGAATCTAAGCCCGAATTATTTTATCTATGGCGAAATTTTTGGTAGGGTTGCTACGCAGACAACAGAATTTTGGACCGATGTAGGTTTAGCGCGGTATATCTCGGATGATCTGAAAATCGATATCTCAGCAGGCTACCACATACGTGAAGGTAAAGAATGGTATACGGCCGTCGGGCTGTCCTGGCGGTTCCGGGTTGCCTCACCAAAACTTCCATAGACCATATTTGTTCCGATTACTCTAAGCAATTCTGGGCATTAGCCACAGATCATTCCAAAATTGATTAAATCCAAAATTCTAAGACTCCCTAAAACACCATTCATCACTATACCAATGATGATGGAACACACTTCATCAATCACCATTTATAAATCATTCCAAAGGTAGGAATCAATGCACCTTGGGCATTGGCGATGGACCGTA
>JBMSPY010000132.1:0-6267 GCA_049423005.1 Cyclobacteriaceae bacterium | reverse complement strand
CGAGGTGAACAACAAGCTGTCGGTGTACGCCGGCCTCCGCTATTCGTTCTACGCGCTCACCGGCAAGCGCGATGTCATCCAATACGCTGCCGATCAGCCGATCGAGGTGGTGTCCATGATCGATACGGTCAGCTATTCCGGTGGTATCATCAAATGGTACCAGGGGCTGGAGCCGCGCCTCAACCTGCGTTATTTATTGTCTCCAAACACGTCCTTCAAGTTCAGCCTTGGTCGCACTCGCCAGTACCTGCAGATGCTCTCCAACAATACGGCCATTGCTCCAACCGATCTGTGGAAGCTCAGCGATTCCTACATCCGCCCTCAAATTGCAGATCAAATTAGTCTCGGATGGTTTAAAAATGCCGGTGCGGCTTTTGAAATTTCTGTGGAAGGTTATTATAAATTCCTTAAAACGGCCACTGATTTTCATAATGGTGCTGTTTTATTTCGAAACGATCATATTGAAACAGAGGTCCTGAATGCTCAAGGCAAGGCCTATGGGGTTGAATTTTTAGTTCGGCGTTCTACCACTCGATTGAGCGGTTGGCTTAGTTATACCTGGTCACGTTCCTTTTTACGAACAACCGGGTCCGATTTTGTGGAAAAGGTCAACAACAATACCTGGTATCCCAGCAACTTTGATAAACCACACTCCGTCAATTTTGTCAGCAATTATAAATTTAACCGCCGTATTAATGTATCCTGGAATCTGACCTATAGCACCGGTCGTCCGATTACATTGCCTGTGGCTCGTTATACGCTTGATGGTGGAGGGCGGCTGGAGTATTCCGATCGAAATGCGTACCGGATTCCGGATTATTTTCGTTCCGATCTGGCCATCAACTTTGAAGGTAATCACCGCATTCGAAAACTGGCGCATAGTTCCTGGTCACTTTCGATTTACAATCTAACTGGTCGCCGAAACGCCTACTCCGTTTTCTTCCGAACCGAAGGATCAGAAATCAAGGGATATAAACTCAGCATATTTGGTCAGGCCATTCCAACATTAACCTGGAATTTCAAGTTATGAGGAGACTGATTTTCATATTTATTGGAGTAATCTTCTCTAGTCTCATTGGCTGCCTGGATCCTTATGAACCTCCGGTAACCAAAGAGTCTGCTGATTTTTTAGTTGTCGATGGACAAATCAACGCTACTGACCAAGTGGTTACCGTAACCGTCACACGCGGCGTAGCATTGAACTCGGACGAATCCAATCCTGCCGTATCAGATGCTACTGTGCGTATTAAAGATTCCTCAGGTACAACGACAAGTTTAATCCCTCAATCTCCAGGTAGCTATCAGATTTCGACGTTTCTACCGTTGGACCGGGAATACAAACTGTTGATTGATTTACCTGATGGTAAGGCTTTTGTTTCTGATTGGATCACCCTTCAACAAAAATTTCCAATCACCGATCTGAGGTGGGAAGCTGATGAAGAGAATTTGAAATTTTTTGTTAGTACCAGTGCCAACGCAGAAGGTAAGGGGCCTTATTATTTCCGTTATGGTTATGAGGAAACCTATGAATACCGAAGTGTATTTGCTTCGGATTGGAAGTTGGAAGGACCGAGTCCCATTTACCGGACTCTGGAGGAGAATATTTCTACGTGTTGGATGACAAAGAAATCATCTTCTGCATTGCTAGCCTCCACGGAAGGTTTGACTCAAAACATTATTTCAGACTTTAATGTCCTTCGTATCCCCAGAGGCGATCGTCGATTGTGGTTTGGTTACAGTATTTTGGTAAAGCAATTTGCCATTGATCAACGAGCTTATGATTACTGGGAAAAATTGAGGAAGGTTTCCGAATCGTTGGGCGGACTTTTTGATCCCATTCCTTTTTCGGTCTCTGGAAATATCTATCCGGATACCAATATGGATGGTGAACCCGATGCTCCAGACGATAATTCTAATCGTGTTTTAGGATATTTCAGTGGAGGGGAAGTATCCAGTCTGCGTATCAATGTTCGTAATTTCGAATTGCCATTTGGATATTACTTAAGTCCTGCTACCAATTGTTTAGAGGCATACGTAGAAATTGGCAATCTGCAGTCCATAATTGGGCGTGATATCAATTTAACCCGTGCCCAGTACGAAGGGTTGGCTATAGTTGGTTTTTATTATGGTATTCCTGCCTGCACCGACTGTCGTCTGGAAGGCGGTACACCGTTAAAACCTTTTTTCATGAACTGAGTATGCCGGCAGCCAAGACCATAGTGATTCGATTTTTGTTGGCTTTGAGCCTGGTAACTTCTGTTGCTGTGGCGCAACAAGGACCTGCGGAAGCCTTACAGAAGTATTCAGCATCACGTCCCGGTGAGAAAATTTTTGCGCACCTGAGTCAGTCTGACCTGATTACTGGTGAGCTCTTATGGTTTAGTCTTTTCGTAACAGACGCACAATCCCATCGTCCGTCAGCCTTAAGCAAAATGGCTTATGTGGAATTGTTGGGTCGTGATAATAAAGTTGTGTTACAGGATAAAATTGTGATCGATGGAGGTTCCGGATATGGTTCTTTTTATTTGCCGGCTACACTCCAGACGGGAAAGTACTTGTTTCGGGCCTACACTTCCTGGATGAAAAATTCAAGTCCTGAGTTTTACTTTCATCGTGAAATTCAAATTGTAAATACCTTACGGGCACCGGAGTCGGTTACTTCATCCATAGGGTTAACACGCGCACGGGCTGAATTTTTTCCGGAAGGTGGATATCTTGTCGATGGGTTACCGTCGCGTGTGGGGGTACATGTGTACGACGAAAAAGGAAGCGGGGCAGAGGCTACGGGATTTATCTTTTCAAAGGGTGATACGGTGGCTAGGTTCTCTACCAAAAAATTTGGTTTCAGTGATTTTAAATTTACTCCAAAGTCCGATCGTTCTTATACCGTAGTACTCAAAGACTTGAATGGACAGGCAATAGCCGCGCAATTACCGGAAATTCGGAAATCCGGGATGACGTTGAATGTAAAGCCTGATCCGAACGGAAACGTAAAGGTTGATGTGTATTCATCCACACCAGATCGATCTGAGAATTTACGATTGGTGCTTCATTGTCGGTCAGTTGTTTCTGCTGATAGGTCCGTTACCCTTCGCGATGGTAGGGGGCAGGTTGAATTGAGTGCCACTTTGTTGGCACCCGGAATCAATCACTTGACGTTTTTCAATGAGCAAATGCAACCAATTCTGGAGCGATTGTATTTTAAAAAGCCTGATGTACAAAGTCTTACTGTTCAATCTGGGCAATCGGTATATGCCATTCGTTCAAAGGGCCGAATCGGGTTTAGCGGTATTCAGGATTCTCTCACGCGCTTATCCGTATCGGTAGTTCATGCTGATTCACTAGTGGATTACGATGACATAACTTCTTATTTGTATCTGTCCTCTGACCTGCACGGAAAGGTGGAATCACCAGCATTTTATTTTTCCGATGGTCCGGAAGTTTCAGCAGTGGCAGATCTGCTTATGCTTACGCACGGCTGGCGAAGATTTGATTGGAAAGAGTTGTTTGTTCAGGCCTCTCCGGAGCCCCGTTATCTTCCTGAGCTGAAGTCTCATTTAATTACTGCCAAATTCGAAGGAATTTCTGGCACAGACCCGGTTGCTGGGAAAACCGCCTATCTATCCAGTCCTGGAAAAATGATTCGCCTATATACGGCTCGAAGTGATGAGTCTGGTCGTTTGTATTTTGAGGTAAAGCCGGGGCAAGTTGGCGGCAGACTGATCATCCAGCCTGAAAAAAATGATTCTACTTTACGTGTTGTAGCGGAGGATCCTTTTAGTTCGGCATTCAAAAATTGGAATCCACAGGATGTTAGACTTTTTAGTTCGCAAGCTGCTGCACTTACTCAACGGAGCATCGACATGCAGGTGCAGGATATTTATCGTGAGCAGGAGACCTTTTTCAGTCGTTCAACACTTGCTGCAGACAGCACTCCGTTTTATGGTCAACCCGATGAGCAGTATCAATTAGATGATTATGTTCGCTTTCCTTCACTAGAAGAGGTGATGCGGGAATTTGTAAAAGGGGTTTGGGTGCGAAAGCGGGCAGGACACTTCCGGTTGATTGTTCAGGATAAGGAGGTAAATCGAATGTTCAATGAGTCTCCAATGCTTTTGCTAGATGGTGTTCCTGTCGCCGATGCCGATAAGTTATTTGAGGTTGATGCCTTGAAGATTAAGCGAATTGATGTCATCGCTAGAAAATATTTTACTGGTCCGTTGGTGAGTGAAGGTTTGATCAGTTTAAGTACATACGACGGTCAGATGGCAGGACTTTCTCCCGATCCACGGAGTGCAGTGGTGGACTTAACTTCATTGGAAGAAAAGCGAATTTTTAAAGCACCTGCCTACACCACCATTCAATCTCGTGATGATCGTATGCCTGACCGCCGTCGTTTGCTCTACTTCAACCATAATCTGATGACCTCTTCCACTAACGGCGAAATTGAGTTTTTCACCTCGGACACAGAAGGTAAATTTTTAATTCGGCTTAATGGTCTTTCGTCTGCCGGAGTTCCGATTTCTGGATTAGCCTGGTTCACTGTTTCCCGATAATCTACCTTAAGGGTGGGTGAAATTTTGGGTATCTTTGCGCCCTATTAAAGTGCAATTCGGTTACCCCACAATCTCGTAATGGAAAATTTAAGTTCTAATCCTTTTGTTATTGGTGTTTTCGCTGTGGTTGTGTTGGGTATGTTGATCCTTGATTTGGGTGTATTCAACAAAAAGAGTCACGAGATTTCCAATAAAGAGGCTATTTGGTGGTCCGTATCCTGGATCGGGTTATCGATGCTATTCAGTGGTTTCCTTTATTTGACTGCGTCGAATGAAATGGCTTTGGAAACTTTTGCGCAATACCAAACAGCCTATTGGATCGAAAAGGCCCTTTCGGTTGATAACTTGTTTGTATTTATTCTGGTATTTAATTTTTTCAACGTCCGTCGGGAGTATCAGCATAAGGTATTGTATTGGGGAATTATCGGTGCCATTATTTTTCGAGCTATTTTTATTTTTGTCGGGGTTGAAATGATCAATTTCACCTATTTGCCTGAAATTACCGTAGCAGGTAAAATTGTCCGGATCAATCTGTTGCTGCTTGTCTTTGGATTCTTTCTCGTTTATGCCGGAATTAAATCGTGGTTTGTCAATGCCGAGGATGATGAAGAAACCGATTTTAGTAAAAGCCCTGGCGCGCGAATGATTTACAGGATCTTTCCTGTTAGCAAGGAATTTGATGGTGATAAATTCTTCACCATTCAAAACGGAAAAAAACTTGTGACGCCTTTGTTTGTGGTTGTTGGTGTGGTTGAGTTTACGGATGTCATCTTTGCAGTTGATTCAATTCCGGCGATTTTCTCTGTTTCCAGAGATCCTTTTATCCTGTACACGTCAAACATATTTGCCATTCTCGGACTACGTTCACTTTTTTTCTTGTTGGCCAATTTTATGCACATGTTCTCCAGGCTGAAATTTGGATTAGCGATAATCCTGGCATTTATTGGAGCGAAGATGGTCCTCAATCCCATCTACCACATGTCATCAACCGTTTCCTTGCTGATAGTTTTGGGTGTACTGGTGTGTTCATTTCTTGCTTCCATTTGGTTTCCGATTAAACCAAAGGAAGTTCCGGCTGAGTGATCTTTTGGAAAATCAATCCCTCATTTTTTTCCAATCCAGTTTTCCTGATAGCCGTGCTGATCTTTCTCCGAACGCAGCTGAATGCCCACAAATGATTTTGGATTGTTAAAGAGGAAGTTTCCTTTTGAGCCACGGCCAATAAGCAACGTGGAGTCGGCCCAGGCCATGCGAATCATTTTGCTGCCATCTTCCAACAGACCGATATGAAAGGCTTCGCCAGTCTCATCATCGAAGCCAAGTATGTTTCGGTATTTACCATTTTCTTTTAATTGGTTCAATCCCAAACCTCCTCGTTCAAATCCTGCTTCGTCATTCCATAACAGGCCAGTTGGTCGTCCGTTGCGCTGACCTGTATTCGGGTCGGCGAGATCATCACCTAAAAGGACTTTGTCAAATCCATCCTCGTTCATGATGAGCATTCCATTTCCTCCATGGAAGTAATCTTTGTACCATCCCATATACTCATTTTCTTCAAATCGACTGGCCCAGTGCTTTCGGACTTCATTGGTATCCGTACGGACCCTGTCTTTAGAAAACGGAAAGGGAGCGCCAATTAAAATGCGTTCACGGCCAAGGCTATCGGAAATAATTATTCCCCGCGTATGAAGAATTCCTGGTTCTTTTAACT
>JBMSPY010000131.1:0-6290 GCA_049423005.1 Cyclobacteriaceae bacterium | reverse complement strand
GGAAATCGCTACCTATTTTCCAACATTGCGATTTGTAGATTTCGGAGGCGGTTTCAAAGTAGCTTATAAACCGGGAGATAAAGTAACCGATATAGAAGAGCTTGGAAGTCAGCTTGGAAAATTAGTTGCTGAGTTCAATCAAAAATTCGGAAAAGACCTTGAGATCCGGGTGGAGCCCGGAAAGTTTTTGGTAAGTGAGGCAGGATATCTGATTACGACTGCAACCGTTGTTAAAGAAACGCCTACAGTAACATTCATCGGCGTGAATTCAGGTCTTAATCATCTGATTCGACCGATGATGTACGACGCCTGGCATGAGATCATTAATGCATCTAATCCCGGAGGAGGGCTGAAACAATATTCCGTAGCCGGTAACATTTGTGAAACCGATACATTCGGCTCTGATCGTTTGCTACCGGAAGTTCGCGAAGGTGACCTGATTGTAATGCTTAATGCCGGCGCTTATGGTTTTACAATGGCCTCGCAGTATAATTCAAGGTTCCGGCCTGCTGAGGTGATGATTCTCAATGGCAAACCTCATCTGATTCGCCGTCGTGATACAATGGAGGATTTGCTTAATGGCCAGATCCTGATTGATCTCTGAAAAAATCTAAAA
Organism: Cyclobacteriaceae bacterium; assembly: GCA_049423005.1. Taxonomy (GTDB): domain Bacteria; phylum Bacteroidota; class Bacteroidia; order Cytophagales; family Cyclobacteriaceae; genus ELB16-189. Next base: position 5,674 of record JBMSPY010000131.1, on the reverse strand, counting down.
ACAAAAAAGCGGCTATTAACCGCTTTTTTTGTGGTGATGGAGGGAATCGAACCCCCGACACAAGGATTTTCAGTCCTTTGCTCTACCAACTGAGCTACATCACCTGACCATTTCCCCTTTGAAGGGGGCACAAAACTATGGAAAAATGGATTTTACGCAAACTTGAGGGCTGTTTTTTAGCCATTCAGCACTATTTGCCTTTTATCCCCTGATGGTAAAATTGGCTTATCTCCAATGATTCCCGGGATATTGTAGGTTCGTGACAGAAGGTTGCATTAATTTCAAGCCTGATATTACTATGATTCAACAACTCCTTTTTTTGCTTACTCTCATCACTGCAGGGTGGCTCATCAGAAAAAGAGTTCTTTTCATCAAAAAGAATATTGAGCTCGGCAAAAAGACCGATCTGCCTCCCAATGCCGAGCGGTGGAAAAATCTGTTCCTCATTGCCTTTGGTCAGAAGAAAATGTTTACCCGACCGATTCCGGCACTCCTTCACTTATTGATTTATGTAGGTTTCGTAATCATCAATATCGAGGTGCTTGAGTTTATCCTGGATGGGCTCAGTGGCACCCATCGATTGTTTGCGCCTCTATTAGGTGCCTTTTACCCCATTCTTATGAATGTGTTTGAGTGGTTGGCGCTGGGTGTGCTGGTGTCTTGTATCTTCTTTTTGATCCGTAGAAATATACTGCCCATTGAGCGCTTCCGAAGTCCGGAACTAACCCGCTGGCCACGATTGGATGCCAACATCATCCTGATCGCCGAAATCATTCTGATGCTGGCTGTGTTTACCATGAATGCCGCAGATCAGGTATTACAAATCAGACAACCTGCACATTTTCCGGCAACCGGCAGGTTGCACTTGAGTTCTTTGATCATTCCCGGGTTTGAGAGTTTCGAAACCAACACGCTCATTCTTGTGGAGCGCGGGGCCTGGTGGTTTCACATCATTGGCATTCTGGCGTTTGCTGTTTACGTAACCTACTCAAAGCACCTTCATATTTTTCTGGCATTTCCAAATACCTGGATGGCGCGACCAGAACCAAAAGGTCAGGTTACCAATATGCCGGTGGTCACTGCCGAAGTTAAATCGATGCTTGGCCTTGCTCCTGCTCCAACTGCCACAGAGGCCGCACGATTCGGAGCACGGGATGTAACCGATCTCGATCGTCGATTGCTTCTTTCTGCCTACTCCTGTACCGAATGCGGCCGCTGCACGTCCGAGTGTCCGGCAAACCTTACGGGTAAAAAGTTATCTCCGCGGAAAATCATGATGGATGTCCGCGACCGAATGGAAGACCTTGGCAACGGAAAAAATGCTGAAGGGAAATACCTTTTGGGCGATTACATAACAAAGGAGGAAATCAATGCCTGCACCAGTTGCAACGCCTGCGTTGAAGCCTGCCCCGTACTGATCAATCCGCTGGATGTAATTATCGAATTAAGAAGATATGTGTCGATGGAAGAATCTGGAGCGCCCGCCTCGTGGAATGGCATGTATCAGAATATTGAGACCAACTTTGCACCCTGGAAATTTTCACCTTCAGATCGTTTCAACTGGAAATCAGAAGCTGAACAAAATCAAAGCACTGCATCATGAAGCTGTCAACCTTGGCTGAACTTACTGCAAGAGGAGAATCTTGCGAGATCCTCTTCTGGGTCGGATGTGCAGGATCATTTGATGACCGTGCGCGTCGTGTAACAGTTGCCTTCGCCCGAATCCTCGAAGCCGCCAGCATTCGGTATGCTGTTTTAGGCACTGAGGAAAATTGTACTGGCGATCCCGCACGTCGTGCCGGTAATGAATTTCTCTTTCAGATGCAGGCGATGAATAACATTCAGGTACTGAATGGTTATGGCGTGCAGAAAATTGTAACCGCTTGCCCCCATTGCTTCAATACGCTGAAGAATGAATACCCGGAACTTGGTGGAAACTATGAAGTCATCCATCATGCAACATACTTGCAGCAACTGATTAACGAAGGCCGCATTAAATTGAAAGAGGGCGGATCGTTCAAAGGAAAAAAGATAACGTATCACGATTCGTGCTACCTCGGCAGGGCCAACGGAATCTATGAAGCCCCGCGAATTGTACTTGAGGCCCTGGATGCAGACCTGGTCGAAATGAAACGTTGTCGTACTACCGGATTGTGCTGCGGCGCCGGCGGTGCTCAAATGTTTAAAGAACCGGAGAAGGGTAAAGCCGATATCAACGTTGTGCGCTCCAAAGAAGCCTTGGATACAGGCGCAACAACTATTGCCGTAGCTTGTCCTTTCTGCATGACGATGATGCGCGATGGAGTAAAAGCGCATGAGAAAGAGTCATCCGTGCAAGTAAAAGATATTGCCGAATTGATCTCTGAAAATCTTCAGAAAGAAGCTTAATCAGCCTTTTGCCGTAGCCCAGCGGATCAATACTTTCCAGGTAACTTTTGTGCCTGACATCAGTATGCCTATCCGGAAAATTCTGCCAGCCAGCCATGTGGTGAGGAAGAATCCGGCAATTAGCAATACCATAGATAAAGCCAGCTCCCATGCGGGAACGCCAAAAGCAATTCGACCTACCATGGCCACCGGAGAAGTAAACGGAATGACGGAGAGCCAGAAGCTCACAGAAGAATGTGGGTCAGGCAAGATGAACGTAAACAATCCGAGATAACCAATCAGTAACGGAAGCGTTACCGGAAACTGAAATTGTTGAGCCTCCTGCTGGGTTTCTACGGAGGCGCCAACCGCGGCAAATAGGGCGCCGTACATAAGATAGCCACCAATAAAGTAAAAGAGAAATACAGAGGCCATAGTTACCAGCGGTAAATCCCAAACACGCTGAACCATTTTTTGAGCCTTTTCCATACCACCGGCTTGTTCCATGGCCTCTTCGCCAATTGATTTGGTAACCTGCTCGGTGATCTGCTTGTTTGGCGAATTCAAACCAAAATAAGCCGTAACGGAAGAAGTAACAAAGGTGATGAGTGCTATCCAAATGATGAACTGCAGCATCCCTACCGAAGCAATACCAACAATTTTGCCAAGCATCATTTGAAAAGGCTTAACAGACGAAACGATGATCTCAACAATTTTTGATGATTTTTCTTCTATAACACCTTGCATAATCTGAATGCCGTAAAGGAGCACGAGCATGTAAATGATAATGCCCATAGCCATTCCCAAACCATACAGTAATCCAGTACTACTTTCGCTTTCCTCACCGGTTTCAGAAAGTGTCCGTTCTTCAAAAGAGACAGATGATTTCAGTGATTTTAAAACAGAAGATTCAATCTGATAGGCTTCCAATTTGAGATCACGCATCCGGTCGCTAAGAATATCCTTAAGCGCTGAGGTTTTTTCTAACCCGGGATTATTTTGGGTATACAAGATGAATCCCTCCGGCTTCTCCAAATCAAACTTTGGAATATACAGCAGAGCAAAATCCTTCGACTGAGCAAAGACTTCCTTGGCCTGATCCAGGGAACCTTCAAAATAAGTAAACTCGAATTTTTTAGCGCTGTCCAGATCTAAGCGTCGATCTTCATCAACTACCATAACTTTTTCAGGTCCTTCACTAGAAGCCCCCTCTACCATCATATAAATCATACCGGCCATAATGGCTGGGAAGATCAGCGGAACCAAAATAGTAGAAACTAAAAACGATTTCTTGGTTACCCGAATTAGAAACTCGCGTTGTATGATGATCCAAACTTTGTTCATGTGCAAATGATTAGTTTATTCCCAGATCTCTTTTCAGTCCCTCATCAGACTCGCCCTTTACCAGACTGATGAAAATTTCTGCCATCGATGGAAGTTTTTCACGGAACGAGTGAATCTCCGTTGAGCCGATCAACGCCTGAAGCAGTGCATTTCCTTTACTGCCGTCCAGTATTCGAATATCGGATCGGGTTAAATTTCCTTCCACCGGCTTTTGATTCATCAATACAAATCGCTCGGGCGACAAGCGAAGATCAGAGGCACTATGAATGACCTCAAAGGTATGAGTGCGGTATTGTTCCCGGATACCCTGAGTTGATCCTTCAAGTATTTTCTTTGATCGATTGATCATCAGCGCGCGATCGCAAAGCGCCTCAACGGTTTCCATCCGGTGCGTAGAAAAAAGAATCGTTGCGCCCTTTTCACGAAGATCAAAGATCACATCGGTAATTAACTGGGCGTTTACCGGATCAAATCCTGAGAATGGCTCGTCAAGAATAATAATTTTAGGTTCATGAAGAACGGTTCCAATAAATTGAATCTTTTGTGCCATTCCCTTGGAAAGATCTTCAACTTTCTTGCTCCACCAGTCTTTAATTTCAAAACGCTCGAGCCAGTAGCGAATGCGCTTCATTGACTCGGCTCTGGAAAGTCCCTTAAGCTGAGCCAGAAATAACAACTGCTCCCCGACTTTCATTTTCTTATACAACCCACGTTCTTCAGGCAGATAGCCAACTAGTTCGATGTGCGCAGGTCGCAGCGGTACATTATTCACACGAATCTCTCCGGCATCGGCCTGAATAATCTGATTGATGATGCGAATGAGCGTGGTTTTACCGGCACCGTTTGGACCAAGCAATCCAAAAATACTTTGTGTCGGAATTTCAAAACTTACGTTTTCCAAGGCCAAATGACTGGAGTAGGCTTTGGTAACATTTTCAGCTGTGAGAATATTCAAAGGAAAAGGATTTACAACAGAAGTGATTAGTAACCTGAACTGTTTCGCAACAGGATTTTTCCCATGGCTACATCCAAATTAAAAACAACAGGCTTTTGAGTTGATGGAGTCCAGGATGGGTTGGCAAAGGCATGCTCTCCAACCTGGCGGTAATTGCGCGGTAACTCCACACTACACAGCCATGAATCATTAATGCGCACCAACACCGGCACTTCATCGGAAGGCATATCAATGATCAAATTACCTGCACCCACGATTCCATAAACTTCGTAGTCTAACATAGGTCGATCGCTGAAATCCAACATCAACTTTCCAAAACCAACTTCAGCAGCAAGAAAACGACTTCTGGCCTGGTGCGCTTTAAGTACGGTAACCGATCCCAATTCAACTTTAACCTGAAACGTATCCATTTCAACCTTATTCGCACCATGTTCAAAAGAAATCCGAACATCGGCACTTCCTGTGTTAACGTTTAGTCGCTCAACCGACAAACCAGATAAGTCAATACTTGAATTACCCAGATCATAATCCATATTCAATCGATAAGGTTTATTATCGGTCAAGTATACCTTCCAAATACCATCTTCGGATTCTTCACCAAGAACCTGATCGGAAATAATTCGTGTCATGCCTCGACCATTCAGACTGTTCAGCTTCAGCATGATTTCCTGAACGGACCCCATCACCTGCTCTTCAAACAAAAAAGGATTACGACCAGGCTCACCCTGACTGTACACATTAACAACTTCAGCACTATGTGTAGGCCGGATGATGTAGTTACCGGATTCTGATCCTACTTTCAAAAAGACACGTTCGCAACCCTGTTTGCCCTCCAATGCGAACTGCTTCTTCGGCTGTGCAGCCAGAGAAAAAGCCGTCATGAAGACGATCAGCTGGGCTAAGAGTTTTATCATCAGAAGGTCTTAAACGAAAAAGTCATGTCAAAGGTTGGAACCCATTGACTTGCAGATCATAAAAGTAAAAAAATGCGGTTTTTTTCAAAAAAAA
>JBMSPY010000130.1:0-6297 GCA_049423005.1 Cyclobacteriaceae bacterium | reverse complement strand
TTATCTGACCAGTATGTCGCTTGGTCCACAGACTACTCCGATTTTATTGGAGCGGTTGAAGCGGATTGTTCCAGGGCAGTAATCTTCGGTAGTAAAATCAAAAAGGAAGTGGATTAGGTCGGTTATAGATTTATGCTCACGGCGTGCCCGCCCTTGGTTTAGTTATTTTCAAGTAGAGAGAAACAGATCGGGAAACGAGAGGAAGGCTTTAAAGAGCCAATTGAAAACTAAAAATTGCGCCTTGAAAACTTTCTATGTACTTCGCTATCAGACCCCAAAAGGGTAATGTAACTCAAAATGGTTATCTATTTGAAAGTTGATCGCTAGGGGAAACCTCACCCTTTAGGACTATTCATCGCTTCTTGCGAGATTTTAAAATAAAGGGCCAATTCGCGAATGACCCGCTTAGAGAATCCTTTTTTATGGTTTAAGATGTCTGATAGATAGCCTTTACTAACACCAAGTATATGGGCTAGATCTTTGGCTTTTAACTTATGATCGATCATCAGTGATTTGATCAATCGTACGGGCTCGAGTGGACGTTTTGGTTGTTGGTCTTTATCCCACTTTTCAATAAGAAGTGTAAGGAGATCGATTTCGTTTTGGGTTGATTTACTAGCTCTTTTTTGGCTGGTCAAATCCTCAAGAATAAGGCAATAATTCCTGTATTGCGTTATATTTTTAATGACGGTATATTTTAAGGTCTTCATCACCATAACTCAGTAGTTAGTGATTGTATATTGTTGACGACCTTGACAAACCTTTTCATAATCGGCATGGGTTCCGATCCAGCAGACAAATAAGTGCACCTGTTTCTTACCAAATGCATATTTGCAAATCATTCGATTATTATTTCCGGCTATATTAAATACAATTCGATTACTGCCTTCGCCTAAAAAATCAGCCGAATTGAAGGTTCTCCGGATATCGGCAGGATAATTCCAGTCAGCAAATCGAACTTTGTCCATCCATTCTTCGAAAGATATTTTAGTTCTGGCGTTTCTCATGGTGTAGTGCCTGATGGTTTCTTTACGGATCAGGTGAACTTTCACTATTTGAATATAAAGTTAACAAAAAGTTCACTAAAAGAGAACCATCTTATTGAAGATTGGGTTTTACAGAGTTTCTGAAATGACATAGCTTAAAAGTACGATTTGATTAGAAGTCCCATCTGTGTGATTTAAACGCATCGTGGATGAATTGACTCTAACTTAGGAATGGAAATGATTTTTTATTACCGAGGGATCAAAATCAGAAATATTCCCTACCGGCTATTTACTAAAAGACCGGGATCGAACGAAAGGTCCAGGCCTGGTTTTCCTTTCTCTCAACCCCGGTCTCGATTGCTTTACGTTACGCTGCCTGACTAATTTCTGAAACCACGGCACGGACATTTTTCAGTTCATCGCTTGGGTTACCAAAGATGGCTTTGACAGCATTCTTGACGCCTTTGGCGATGGCTATTACACCTGTTCCGGACTGGCGAAAGATTCGACGGCGGGCGTTACGGGCTTCGGCAAGTTCAGCGAAGCTGGTATTAACCATTCCGGTATGCCCTTTCAATTCATCCACTTTAGCTTTAAGGAAAGCAACGGACAAGCTGGAAATGGATGGCTTATAGTCGGGTTCTGTGGCCAGGGCATTTACGACCGCTTCGAAGGCCGCCAATCGGGTAGCGAAGTCCTTACCTGAAGCACGTCTGCTTTTAGGCTCGCTTGCGGCATTGGAATCAACGGGAGGATCAGTATTCGCTGCAACGCTAATGGCGGATGTTTTGCTCAAGGCGGACATCAACAGGTTTTTGGTGGCTGCTGAGGTGTTCATGTTGAGAACTTCGCCACGCAGGCGTTTGACTGTTTCTTTCAGATCCGAAAACAACGTTTTTCGTTTACCGGCGGCGGTGATCCAGTTTTGGCGGGCGACGACGACCGTAAAGTTGGCTTGGTCGGCGTTTTTGGCCAGACTGCGGATAGCGGAAGTGGTGAGGTTTTGACGAGCGGGATTGTAGGTACCCTCATAACCCGCGCAGATGCCGACGAGCTTCCCGAAGGCGGCTGCTTTTTTGGTGTATGACATAAAACGTGTCATTTAATGAATTGTAACGCGGACGACGCTCCACGCGGATGAAGAAAAACAGCACTTTATTTTCACTTTATTTGACTTTTGAATGCAACCCGGAAACGACTGGCACGTTACTCTCTACTCATTTGAAAAAAGTGAAAAAAATATTTTTAAAGGGTTGATGGTTAGATCGGGGATCTTAGATTTTCTGAATCTATACTTCTCATGGTACAAATTCAGGTTCGGAATGTTAGACTTATGTCATTGCTGCGATTCCTGGGGATAAAATTTAAGATGGTACGAAGTTTTTTCTGAATAGTACGAAAGTAGTTAACGGTGGGTAATAAGGTAGTCGTGTGCAGTGCAGGAAAGATTCTGAATGGTTCGAATGTGGTAACCGGTTGATGCCGGGATTTTATGGTTTAGTGGGGAGGAGCTATTAGTAACTACTAAAGTACTTTTAGCACAATCGAGAGTATTAATTCGAATGTATGAGAGAATAAATTATTGGATGCGAGAGTTCTGGTGATCGGTTGCTATTATTTTTTGCCTAGTGCTAAAGTGGTTTGGTAATAGCTGTAATCGGGGATGCACTGCTTTATAAACCCCAATTGAAAACTGAAAACTGAACTTTGAAAACTTTCTAAGCGTTTCGCTTATTCACCACAAACTCCTCCATTCGTCCCATTACTACACCCAACTCTTCCTTACTCACATACGAATAGACCAACCGGAACTGCCCGCGCTTAGAATGACCGAAGCCGTCGCCGGGAGTAAGCAGTACCCCGGTTTTTTGATACAATTCCATCCAGATATCATGCTCTGCTTCCGCGGTGTTCTCGCTCATAAATTCCGACAGATCAAGCCAAACAAAAAGACTGCCGCGGGAAGGGGAGTAGGGGATCCTCAGCGTCCGAAGCCGGGACACAGCTAAGGCAAAGTTTTCAGTCAATGCCTGTTGATTGGCTTTAATGTATGCACTGACAAAGTCATGATCCGCCAGCACCTTTTCAAAGATCCACTGCGCGTAATTGGATACTAAGGAGGGTGCATTGAGATTGTTGTAGGCTTTTCGCAGCGTTTCATTCAGTGAATACAAGACACCAACGCGGAAACCCGATGCTCCGAAATCTTTTGAAAGGGCATACCACCAGTGCAGGTAATCACTTTTTTTCTCTTGAATGATATTGGCAAAGGAATAAAAAGACTGTGCTTCAGAATAATCCGGCTTAAGTTCCGGATGCGAGGTGTCCAGCAGCGACAATCCGTAAATCTCATTTACAATCAGGTGAATAGTATGCGTTATGCACCAATCTGCATACGCCATCAACTGTTCGCGTGAGTATATGATTCCGGTAGGATTATCCGGGTTTGTCAGAATCAGCATTCGGAAGCGCTTGCCCTGTGATTTCAGTTCTGTCAGCGTTTGATCCAGATGGGCAGTAGTTAAAAGAGAGCGGCCCTTCATTTCCGAAATATTGTGGTGCGTAATCAGGTCGTAGCGTTCAACGCCAGGACGATTTCCAAGGTCCTGAGTATAGACCGAATAACTCGGAGCCGGAATAACGGCCACATCACCGGGTTCACCCAGGACCCAGGCTGTTTGTTCGATTACGGCAGCTGCTCCGGGCCCCATGCACAGATGTTCAGGATCAATGGGGCAGAGGGTAAGAAATTTTTCCAGGAAGCTGGCAAATACCTGACGGGTGGAAAGGGCTCCGACACTGCTGGTGTAATTGGCTACCCAGTCTTCCACCGGATTCTTTTGAGTAGTCTCTTCGATTTTGGTTTTAAGTAGATTCCAGGTGAGACGGTTTTCGGCGACGTTTATTTGAAATTTGCCTTGTGGATTTGTCTTGGCGTCATAGAGATTGGCCGCTGCTTCGAAGTATAGATCCATGTCCACACGAACCGCTTTTGTCGAAGCAGCCATTCCGCGACCGGAAAGCGGGCCTTGTAAAAGCGTTGTTGGCGCTGTTTCCGGTTTCAGTGCACATGAATCAAGCATCAGGCTGGTCGTTAATGTTCCTGCGGTTAATGATTTGAGGTAATCCCTTCTTTTCATAGTTGCGGATTAGAAGTACAATTTAAGGATTTTGAGGTACACCATTTTGGCTCTTTCGGTTCATTCTTGGATTTTAAAACTGAAAGAATTTCCTGAATTCTTATTCTGATGCTGTGGAGCAATTACCTAAAGGCATTCACTCACTTCATACTCGCTCTGTTTCTCGATCTGTTTTCCAGAAACAGATCGAGAAAGGAGTGGAAGGCTTTTTAAAGCCGAATTAAAAATTGAGCCATGAAAACCTTGTAATTCTCCAGGTGTTTTCACTGAAAAAACGAGAATGAAGAAATAAGGACTTTCCTGAGTTTTGGTGACGATTAGTTCTTTCAGAGAGATGGGTAGCTTATGCCTAAAATAGCCATATATAAGTATTTCACCTTTTTCATTTTTTCAGCCGATGCATTGAATGAGCCCCCGCACATTCATGTGGTGAAAGAAAAGAAAAAGCGACAACGATCCGCAAAAATATGGTTAGAAAGTCTTGAGGTGGCTAGGAAGGGGACCTTATCAGATGTCGAGTTAACTATTGCGCTTAATTTATTGAGACGGAATAAAACGCTATTTTTAAATTCCTTTAAAGAGTTAAAAAATGGTCATAAAGTCAAAACGATTACGTTCTAAAAAAATGGTTGCAACACGCAGGCAGGATTCGCTCTTTATTGAAAAGTTGAAGTTTGACAGACCTGGCAAAATGGCTATTGTTCTTGGTGATGGTAGGGAGTTAATTGTTCCGCTGAAATATTTCCCGGATCTTAAAAGACTTTCTCTGGAAAAAAGGAAAAAGTACACTATTGTAGATAACCGAACCGTTCTGTTTCGTTTTTCTGATTCAATTTATCATTTAGAAGATTTTTTTGGGCTTGAAAATGGGTGGAGGGAGCGGTAATTCTTTCATGGCTCTTTTGAAAACTGAAAACTGAGCCTTGAAAACTTTCTAAGCGTTTCGCTTCGCCACCACAAACTCCTCCATTCGTCCCATCACTAAACCTAACTCTTCCTTAGCCAGTTACCGAAATTCCTGGAAATGTATAGGGAATAAATTTCCTATATTCTTATCCTAATATTGTGGAGCAAACACTTAAATGAATTAACTCACTGCATACTCGCTCTGTTTTTCATTACTACCTAGTTTCCAGACACAGATCGAGAAAGGAGTGGAAGGCTGTAGAGAGCTTATTGAAAACTGAAAACTGAGCCTTTAAAACTAAATCCTACCTACTTAGCGCCGTCGCCTTAACCCAACCCTCTTTCTTATCTACCGTTACCCTGACCCAAATATCCTGGTCATCCTTAACGGTCACTAAATCACCTTTGGCTATGGTTGAGGCGATTCCAGCAGCGGCAGAGGGACCTCTCATAAGATAAGTCCCTTCCTGATTGATTACGGCTTTATCCGGTCCGGAGGTAAAATTGACCACAAAAAACAGAAAAGTTAGGACTCCCAGATTGGTGTATTGCAAAGCTGTTAGACTTCTGGTTAGACCTTTATGACGGTAATAGACTGAGAGCCCCATTAATCCGGCTGAAACTACAAGTAGGATGATGGTGACCAGATTCCGGTAAGCGTACAGCTTTTGGAAAAGGTATTCAGACTCTGATTGTTCATATCCTGAAATTCGATACTTATCTGTTAGTTCAAGTACCTTATTATAAGCAGTCTGATCCTCAGTGATTAAGTAATATTTATACAAAGCGTAAACAGCCTCTCCAGGTTGTCCGGAGGTTTCTTTGATCCAGGCATAACGGAGCAGCGCTGAAGGGCTAGACCAACCATTGGCAAAGAGTTGATGATAGCTTTCAGCGGCTTCTTGATACGATTTTTGGTTGAATTGAGCGTCTGCTGCGATGAGAAGGGAGTCGGAATTGAGGGTTGTGGGCAGGGCTTGGGTGTGTAGGAGACAGCCAACAGCAAAAATCACTATCAGAAGCGCTTTTCGAGGGTAAAAATTCAGTTCAGGGTTTTGCATATGAGCCTTCATCTGCTACCTTTGCAGCCTCTTTTAAGGCCAAAAAGGCACTAAATGAGGGGTAAAGGTAGTGCAGCCGAGCCGCAAGTTCAACTCACGCCAAACTCTGATGGAACAGCAGGTTCCATATTATTCGATTCCGTAGCTCAGTTGGTAGAGCAATAGACTTTTAATGTATGGGTCCTGGGTTCGAATCCCAGCGGG
>JBMSPY010000129.1:0-6336 GCA_049423005.1 Cyclobacteriaceae bacterium | reverse complement strand
GCTTGGTCATCCGAATCAAAATATTCTGATTATTCCAACCAATGAATCTGAGGTTACTCTTCTTTCGACTTTAACGGGCGTTCAGGTGAGTCTCACAAAAAATCCGGTTCGGTTGCCGTTATCTACTCCAGAAAAAAATGATCCATTTTTTGAAAATGTTTTTGAGGATCGCGAACGTGATTTCCGCATGCCTGAAGCTACACCACTTGTAAAATGGGGGAATGACCGTTCGGCCATACTTCAATTCAAGGACGGTACCCCTATGTTATCTCGGTTTGGACGGACTTATCTAATGGCCTCTTCTTTGTCCACTGCGTACAGCGATTTGGCAACGCACGCCCTCTTTGTTCCTGTGATGTATAGAATCGCAGCTGCTTCGCGGACGCTTCAATCGAAACCTTATCATTTTTTGAAAAAGGGTTTGGTAGCCTTATCACAGGATACTACAGTTACAGAGTCTCCACTGCGGTTAATAGGATTGGTTGAGGTCGTTCCCTCCCAAAGGTTAACAGACGGAAAATGGTTACTGGATTTGCCTGCTGACCAGTTGATTCCGGGCACTTATGCCGCACTTCGTAGCCAAGACACTGTTGGCTTGGTTTCCTTAAATATTGCCCGGGAGGAATCCAAAATGGACTATTTGACTGCTGAAGACCTGCTTAAAAGTGCCCAAAGCTTAAAAAATGCAACTGTTTTTGAAGCTGGAAGTGTTCAGGCTTTTAGTAAAGGGATAAAAGAGAGATATTTGGGGGTTCCTTTATGGAAATACTGCCTTGCCTTATCCCTGTTCTTTCTACTCGCAGAGGTTCTATTATTAAGGCTTTTTCAAAATCCGCCCATCAAAAAAGCGGAAGCTGTTCAACCCACCTGACCCTTAATGACCAATGAAGATACTGTTACAGAATCCTCAAATACTGGATAAACGGTCGGCCTGGCACAGGAAAAAGAAGAACGTATTAATTCAAGGGGGTAAGATTCTTGAGATAGGTGATAAATCTTATAACGCCGATCGGGTAATCGATGCGGAGGGTATGATTTTGTCGCCTGGATGGTTTGACCTCGGTGCATTTTGCGGAGATCCCGGACTGGAGCATCGGGAAGATATTTCTTCTCTGTCAAAAGCAGCACAAGCAGGGGGTTTTACGGAGGTGGCTTTACTTCCCAATACTTCCCCATCCATCCAGAGTAAAAACGACATCGCCTACCTTATCCGTAAGAATGACTCAAAGCTGGTTCAGATCCACCCCATTGCTTCGGTGACCCGGAACAACAAAGGTGAGGAGATGACGGAGATGATTGACCTCTACGAAGGGGGAGCTGTTGCCTTCAGTGACGGCCTACGCTCCATTCATCACACAGATATTTTTTTGAAATCACTTCAGTACATTAAGAAATTTGATGGGTTGTTGATTGATCATGCGCACGACCATTGGCTTGACCTCTTTGGTCAAATGAATGAAGGGCCAGTAAGTGCTTCCCTTGGATTAAAGGGTATGCCTGAACTATCGGAGGAGGTTGCGGCCTCCAGAAATATAAGGTTGCTTGGATATAGTGAAAGCCGTCTTCATCTGCTGAATATTTCTTCTCCCAGAGTAATTGAGTTGGTTCGATCTGCCCTAAAAAAAGGACTTCAGCTTAGCTGCAGTGTAACAGCTTATCAGGCTTTGCTGGATGATACAAAACTCACAGATTTTGATACCAATTTTAAAGTGGCTCCACCATTGCGTGACCGCAGTTCTAATGAAAAAATCATTAAGGGAATTAAGGATGGAATCATATCTGTAATTTCTTCTGGTCATCTTCCGGTAGATGAAGAAAGTAAGGTGGTTGAATTTGATCATGCCGAACCAGGAATAATAAATCTTCAGACGTTTGCCAGTCAGTTGGTTCAACTTTCCGAGGAAATTTCCTGGGAGGATCTTCTTGAGAAGGTGACAATAAATCCACGGCAATTATTGAAGATTGACCTTCCAGTAATTGGGGCTGGTGAGCGAGCTAATTTAACCTTGCTTGATCCAGGTAAGAGATGGGTCTTTTCGAGGCAGGAAAATCTTTCCAAGTCCTGCAATTCACCATTCTTTAATGAAGAATTAAAAGGTAAAGTGGTGGCGGTTTTCAACAATTCAAAATATTGGCTGGATGCCTGATTTGTCCCGTGTCTCTCCCTTAGTTAAGGTGATGGTACGCTACGGTTTGATTTCCGGAGCTATGAGCATTCTGGCGTCACTAGTTTTCTTCTACATTGGAAAACATCCATTTTGGATCTTCCCGTTTTTTGATCCTCGGGTTTTATTGATTGCCATTTTTCTTGTTTTTGGTTTGAAGGAGGTACGGGATTATTTCCATGGAGGAATTTTATATTTCTGGCAAGGATTGGGAGGGAGTTTGGTGATGTTGGTGGTGATGTCGGTGGTAGGTTATTGTGGAGTCTGGATTTTTGCAACTTTTGAGCCTGACTTCCTTAAGGATTATATCCGCCAAGGTCTTGAACAGATTAATAACATTCCGGCAGAAAATGCGGATGAAATTGGAAAATCTGCTATCGAAGAAGCAAGAAAAACCATTGACGATACTACTGTGGGTTGGATGGCGAAGCGTTATGCCATTCAGACCTACTTATTTGGATTTTTTATTGCCGTCATTATATCAGTAGTTTTGAGAAAACATCCTTCTTTACCCCAATCCTAATGGAAGAATCAAACACACCGGAAATTACCATCAGAGGTACAGGCATTCGTTACGGAGCGATATTAGGCCTGATTTCAATTGCCTACTTCATGGTTCTCGTTCTGACGGGAGTTAATACTGCTGACGGATTGGTTCGATGGTCTGTTCTCATTTTCAGTACAGCTTTGGTTATTCTTGGTCAGATGTATTATAAGCAAAGTGGAAATGGGTATATGAGTTATAGTCAGGGTTTAAGTCTGGCTTTCTGGGTTTCCTTGATCTCTTCAGTAATATCCAGTGCTTTTACTGTTTTATACCTTACTGTTATTGATCCTGATTTTGCACAAATGATGCAGGATATGCAAATGCAGGCCATGGAGGAACAAGGTCTTTCTGAAGAGCAAATTGAACAGGGTATGAAAATTGCTGCTAAGTTCACAACCCCTCCTATGTTATTTTTATTTGGAGTAATTGGTGGAATTTTCACGACCATGATGGTTGCTTTGGTAACCACCTTCTTTACCAAAAAGGAAAATCCTAATATGCCGGAATAGCGGCAGTCTGATGAAAGATTTATCCATTGTTGTACCGGCCAAAGATGAAGCAGATTCTATCCCTGAATTGATTCAGTGGATCGATCGGGTTATGCGTGCGCATTCTTTGACCTATGAGGTGATTCTTATTGACGATGGAAGTTCTGATAAGACGTGGGAAACTATACGGTCGGAGGCTAGCTCAAATCCATCCGTACGTGGGATTCGGTTCAATAGGAATTTCGGAAAATCGGCAGCGTTACAAACAGGATTTAATGAAGCTATCGGCGAAGTTGTTGTTACCATGGACGCCGATCTTCAGGATAGTCCCGATGAGATTCCAGAACTAAGGAAAGTCCTTTTGACCAAAGGGTATGATTTGGTAAGTGGCTGGAAACGCAAACGTCACGATCCACTTTCCAAGACCATCCCTTCAAAGTTTTTCAATATGGTCACGCGAAAGATTTCGAAAATCGAACTGCATGATTTCAATTGCGGACTGAAAATTTATAAGTCGCAGGTCGTTAAGAATATAACGGTTTACGGAGAGATGCACCGTTACATTCCGCTTATTGCCAAGTGGGCTGGCTTTGGAAGAATTGGTGAAAAAGAGGTCGAACACCGGGAGCGAAAGTTTGGTAAAAGTAAATATGGGTGGGAACGTATGATGCGTGGATTCCTGGATTTACTGACCATCACCATTGTGGGTCGTTTTATACAGCGCCCCATGCATTTTTTTGGAACCTGGGGAGTCTTATCCTTTTTTGCCGGATTGGTGTTTACCGGAGTTTTGATTTGGCAAAAAATCGATAGTGTTTTTATTTCCAGGATTCCAATGCGCCGCGAAATTGTTGATCAGCCCATCTTTTATTTTGCATTGGTGGCGCTTGTTATTGGTGTTCAGTTGTTCTTAACAGGATTTCTGGCAGAACTACTGACCCGTCAATCTTCATCCAAAAAAGAATATCTGGTTATCGATCGAGTGGGGTAGATTTTTTCAATTTACCCTATAAAGCTCCTGATAATATTCGGCGGCCATTCGGTTGGCATCGAATTGTGGTAAAACATCTGAAATACCACGCCACATCAGTTTAGCCCATGTTTTTTGTTTTGTGTAATAAATAGGAAGGACTTCTTCTCGTAGTGATCGGTGAAGATTGGCACACTCGATTGAGTCTTTTTCTTCCTGAGATAGCGCATCGGGCGCAGGGGTAATGAGAAAACAATTTTTTCCATGCTCGGCAAATTCTGGGATCCAACCATCGGGAATAGACAGGTTGATGCTACCATTCATTGCGGCGGTCATGCCGGATGTTCCAGAGGCTTCCCGATACATTTTCGGATTATTTAACCACACATCCGAGCCCTTCTTCAGTAATCCGGAAAGTCCGATTTCGTACCCGGTAAGTACAGCGCAATTCGCAAATTCTTTTGTTACATAGAAAATACGATTAAAACCTTCGATGCTGGTGGCATCTTCCGGGTAGGGTTTGCCAGCCCAAATAATTTGTACTGGATGTTTTTTGTCGCTCACCAGTTCGCGAAACAGTTCCAGGTCCTGTAAGATAAGATCCGCACGTTTGTAGGCCGCAAATCTTCGGGCCCATACAATGGTTATTATATCCTCACTGAACAGTCGTCCGGTCTGATCGGCTACCACCTTAAATAGCTCGCGCTTCATTTCTTTTTTTCTGGATAGCATGCGTTCTTCATCTGCTTTTTTCCATGACTACTCAAGTTGTTCGTCCATCCAGAATTTTTGATTCTGTGCATTGGTTATGGCTTTAATGGGGCAAATTCCTGAGTACGATTTCCACATTTCCCTGGAAACTTCCCCATGAAGTTGTGATACCCCATTCGCGACTCTTGCCATACGCAACGCAGCAAGAGTATAATTAAAGGTGGTAGTATCGGCAGCAAGGGATTTAATGGTTTCATGGTCGGCTCCTTGAAAAAATCCCATCACTTCCAGTGTTGAAATGGCGTGTTCCTCGTTTCCTGCTGGTTCCGGCGTATGGGTGGTAAAGACAACGCGTTGCTGCACGGCGGAGAGATCACCATTAAATTTTTGCAGTAAGTAAAAGCATAGAGGGAGGGCATGGCCTTCGTTCATGTGATACACCTCCGTTTCCCGCCCCAACAAATCCAGCAAACGTGCACCACCAACACCCAGGAGAATACTTTGTGCAATGCGTGCCGATTCATGGTTATCATAGAGTCGGTGGCAAATGGTTTGTGCCAGAAAATCATTTTCAGGTACATCCGTTGATAAATAGAAAATCGGGGCACTATTGAAAATCTCTGGTCGAAGCAATAAGACTTTGACATGTACTGGATGTCGGTGAATATCAATCGTAAACTTTATTCCTGTGTCCTCCAGAAAGTAATAGTCCTTTTGTACGTAATTAACTTTTAGCGATCCGTCCCGGTTTCGCTCCTGGTCGTAGTATCCATACTTCCAATAAATTCCTATTCCGATCAGGTTTTGTTTCAACTCGAAGGCACTCCTCATATGAGACCCGGCTAGAAATCCCAATCCTCCACTGTATGTTTTAAGTGATTGATCGATTGCAAACTCCATGCTGAAGTAGGCAATTGATTTGGAATAAGTGGAGGGAAATCGGTAAGGAAAAAGATTCTTGAGATCGAAATTCATGTTAACGTAAAACTAAAGAAGTGCCAAGGTATTAAAATCTGATAAAATTACCGGGCGCCCAAAGTGTTGTGCTCAAAAATACTTTAATCGAATTCCTGTGGTGATTGCTCCTTGTTTAACTGGAAACAAACACTCGCGAAAGGTTGGCGGACCAAAGGCACCCATGGCATCGTTGGAAAATCCAAAACCTTCCTTTGGAATACCAAGGAGATTTTCATCCATAGTTTTATTCCCATTCAGATCGTGTAATACCGAGGCTGCATATTCACCCTCGGGTACATCCTGAAAGACGACCATAACATGACCTTCGCGAGCTTTTGTTTCAGCTGTTTTGAAAGGATTTTGCATAAATGTTTTGCTGCTGTTGTATAGTGCAACGCGCACATATCCTTTGTCATTTTTGACGCCGTTGATTACAACGGTCAGCTTTTGGCCAGTTGCTTTAATGCTACAGGAAAGTATTGCTAAGGAGAGCAGAAT
>JBMSPY010000128.1:0-6414 GCA_049423005.1 Cyclobacteriaceae bacterium | reverse complement strand
TAAGACTTTTGATCAATAAATAAATCAGAGTCAGCCAGGCTATCGGGTAAGGAAGAATGAGTACAGCCCACCACCAGGAAATTCCCTTTTCTCCTCCCAATCCACCGAACGATGAAATGGTAAATAAGGCTGTCACCCCGATCATGCAGGCCACGGCTGTAAGGAAAAACATCTTTTGTAAAACTTCCTGATTTAATCTGGAGCGCAAGGCGAACAAAACTGCAGCTATGGCAATTAAAACGGATCCTTCCATTGGATCCAGGCTTCCAAGAATCAGTAGTAACAAACCTGTTATATGGAGTAGACGAATCTTTTTAGATGTTTCCATCTTTTCAGCCGAGACGACTCTATTTTTTTACATAAACCTTTCCGGCTTTCATAACAAAGGAAGGCTTTTCTAGTAACCGAATGTCCTTTAGCGGATCACCGGGAACGGCAACTACATCGGCCACTTTCCCTTTTTCAATACTTCCAATATCCTGATCGGCGCCAATCAACCTGGCCGCATGCATAGTGCCGATGGTGATGGCCTCCATTGGCGATGCCCCTAAAATCTCTGTCATGTAGTGAAATTCTTCTCCATTCCGACCGTGGATGTCACTGGTTGCATCTGTGCCAAGCGCAAAAAGAACGCCTGATTTGAAGGCAGCCTTAAGCCGAACTCTGCGTTCGACGGCAATCGCTTTTGCTTTCTCCAGTGCATAAGTGGGGACTCCTTTTTTCTCTCCATCCCTGACAATTTACTCCAGAATAATTAAGGTAGGAACCAAATAGGTGCCGCGTGCTTTCATTTCTGCCGCAGCCGCATCATCCACTAAGCTTCCATGATCGATGGAGGCTACACCTGCTTTGACAGCCGCCAGCAATCCATCTCCGGCGTGTGCGTGTGCCATTACCTTCCGTCCCAATCTTGCGGATTCGCTCACGGCTGCCTTTAACTCCTCCTCTGTCATTTGCGGTGCGCCAACGGCATCACCAACGGATAAAATACCACCCGTCGCTACAATTTTTATATGATCTGCTCCATATTTGACATTAAGCCTGACTTGCTTTCGAACTTCATCAACTCCATCCACAATGGCTCCGGTTCCGGGTAAATCCAAAAATGGGCTCCAGCCATTGACATCGGCATGTCCTCCGGTTGTACCAAGCGCTGGACCTGAAGCAAAAATTCTTGGACCGGGAATCAAGCCTTTGTTGATGGCATCCCGGAGGGCCACATCAACATATCCAAGAGATCCGGCTTCACGAACCGTTGTGAAACCTGCTTCAAGCGTTTTCTTCGCATTGATGGTTCCGTAAATAGCACCGTGTGCTGGCGTTTCTTTTAAAGCGGCCAAGTCACCGCCATCATTATCTATTGATGCAAGGTGGGTATGCGTATCGATAAATCCTGGAAGTAACGTATGTCCTTTTAGATCGATAATGGTCGAGCCAGCAGGTATTTTAATTTCGGCAGCCTTTCCGGCAGCGGTGATGCGGTCCCCGGTTATAAGAACGACAACCGGTCCTTCGATACGAACGCCTGTACCGGTTATCAGTGCATCCGCTTTGATCGCTTGAATCTGGAGCGCCTGACTGTATACCGTAATAACAGAGCATAAAATACTGGAGCTGATCAAAGCTCGTAATAGAGTCAGTGCTTTCATGTGCGTGGGGATAGCGATAGATTATTGCACCTTAAAATCCCACGAGAGGGTAGGATGGGATGCTGGCGCATTTATGGCACTAAGCACTTCAAAAGCCAGCTTTCCTTCGGTGATTCTTTGTTTGGTTTTTACTTCAACGATCGTTCCTTCACCAGGCTTTACGACCACTACATCATTAATGTTGTGGAAATTATAAACGGAGCGATTTCGTAAAATCACATCCATATTGGTTTTGTTTTCCAGCTCAACGGTAAGGACGTTGGATTTATCGGCGTAAACAGCTCGCTTGATCACTAAAGAAGATTTGATGAGGGGCTGCAGGAATTCATTGCTGCCAATGTGTATATTTTTAAAATCCACGACTGTCCGGCGATTCATCAATCCATCTTTTATTCCTTCTTCTGTTTTTTCTTTCGCGAAAACTAAGGTTACCGGGCGGTGACTTACTTTTGGTCCGGTAAAGTCCCAGTCGATCAGTCCGTGGATGTCGCTGGTGCCCATGATGGTGAGGTTGTAATCCAGGGCAATTTGTAAGGCTTCATCGGAGTAGGTTTGATCGTTCACGACTTCGATGCCATGCAGCATTTTTTCACGAATAAGGTTTCGATGCATATCGGTCAACAGGGCAATACCGTCTTTACGTTGCCAGGTCCAGTTGGGGTGATTCCAGAATACGAAGGCGTTTTGACGTTTGGCTTCACGAAAAGATTCAACGGAATCCTTAACCAGTAGTTTGTTGGCATCAGAAATGAAGATGGCATTATTATGTCCGGGAGGCATGGCGCGCGTGATTTCTGAACCGCGAACAATGATCAGGTCGTGGTCTTTAGCTTCTGCTACAGCGATGTTGTGAGAACGGTTTCGATCCGGGTTTGGAATATCAGCTTGGTGCGGCTGATATTCAATATGCTCCGTCAGTGAGATGGCATCAAGTCCATCCATAAGGGCTTCCTGAACGCGAATATTTGGCCATACTTTGCCGTCTGAGAAGACTGTATGAATGTGGAAGTCAGTTTTTATTGTTTTATACCCTTCGATATCCGGAAATTTGATGACGCGCCCTAAAGAATGAGAGTGATTGGACTGAGCGCGTACTGTAAAGGGTAAAATCAGCAGGAGTAGAATTACTTTTTTCATCGTGAGGACAGATTAAATGGGGTTATTATTCAAATGGGGCGAAGGGCAAACCCCAATTTAAAAATTTTCATCGTTATGGATATCCAGAATGTGATATAAAAAAGAAGGTCCCGCTTTCGACTATGAACGCGGGACCATTCCTGTAGTGGTTGCTGATGACTGCTTAGTCCAAAAGGAAGCTGATTTTAGCTGTGATCCGATAGGACTTGATGGTGCCATTTTCTACCATCGCACTATGGTCTTTCACATAAATGGATTTGATGTTGTGAACGGTCTTATTGGCCTTATTCACGGCTTGCTTGGCAGCATCCTCCCAGCTCAGATGCGATTCGGACAGGACTTCAATTACTTTAATAACGGACATGATTAATTTTTCCGAAAAGTAAATCAGTGGGAGTGGGTGGTAAAATGATTGAGTTGGTGACAAAAGAGATTGTCGTCACCTGGAATGTTGGGAGTCTTATTCCTTAACCATTTCCTGAAGCTTTTTAAGGCTTAGCGGCTTGCTGTGAAATCCTTTGACGTAAGGATAGGTAAAGGCTCTGGATATATCGTTTTCATCCAGGGAGGATGTGAGCAAGTGAACCTTTAAGTCTTTGATTTCATCCTGTGGAAGATTTTTCAGACGCTCCAGAAATTCAAAACCATTCATCACGGGCATTCGGAGATCCAATAGCACAATATCCGGAAGCGGCTGATTTTCAGATATCAATTTTTGAAGATGGTCTAAGCCCTTTTGTACATAATCAAACGATACAAACTCTTCTGCAAAACCAGACCGCATGATGACCTTTTCATTCAGTTCCATGAAAATATCATCATCCTCGAGTATCATGAATCGGTGTTTCATAAAATTCTTAACTTCTAACTTTCAGTTTTTTCATGTTCTATGACTTTGGCTTCAGGTATGGCGATGATCACAGTGGTACCTGAGCCTAAGGTTGATTCAAGATGAATCATGCCATTTAGTTTGTGAATGATCTCTTTGCAAATATAGAGTCCTAGTCCTGTGCCTGCATTTGAGGTTGAGGCACGGTAAAACATGTCAAAAACCTTTGACTTGCTTTCCTCTGGAATTCCTTCGCCATTATCTTCTACCATGATCTGGTAGGCTCCCGGGGAGGAAAGAAAGGAAACTTTAACAAAGGCATCCGGAATATTTTTTCTTCTGTATTTAACGGAATTGGAAATGAGGTTATTCATCAGGACTTTGATCCGTCGTGGGTCGGAGAACATGCGTTCGGTTACCGGGAAATCCAGGAATAACTCAATCGGCTGGCCTGCTGAAAACTGGATATCCTGAAAAATACCCTCAATCATTTCTTTCAGGTTAAACCATTCCGGTTTCACCGTGAGTCTGGAATTCCGGGAGTATTCCAAAATCTCCTGAATATTATAATCCAATCTGGTTACCGATGTATCAGCCATTTTCAGGTAGTCCAATACCTCTTCCGGAAGATTTTCGGTTTCGTAAATCAGCTCAATGATTCCTTTTAATGATAGAAGCGGTGCACGTAGGTCATGCGAGACGCTGTAAACAAAACTATCTAGCTCCGAGTTGGTTTTTTTGAGTTCCTGGTTGCGGATGCGATTGGCATAGAGTGCTTGAAGTTGTCGAAGGAAAATACCAAAGATGGTTTGTTTTTTTGGGCTAAGTGTCGGATAGAGCCCATCGGCCTCTCTGGAGACAAGGCCAGCAATCATTACCGAAACGCTTATGGACGGTTCTTCAAATTTCCCAATGATGATTCTGGAAAAGCCTTGCAATTCCTTCTCTTCAAGATTTGTATCCTGTGGAAATACGCGAATACTTCCTGAGATGAGATTACTTTTCAGTTTTTTAAATGGTTTGATAAACTCAGGATTTTTCCAAATTTCTGGGCGAATTCCTTCTGCCGCCTGAATTTTCAAATCTTCATCAAAGCCTCTCACACAAATCAGCGAGGCCTCCACCTCAAAAATATCCACAATGGATTCTGTCACTAACTTGTAAAAATCTTCAGCAGATAATTCTTCCAACGTTTTTTCGCTGAAGTTTTGCAGGCGCTTATAAGAGACCAGCTCTTGATCAAGCTGATCTCTTGTATTTATCAAATCTTGTTCAACACTTGAAAATTTGGTTACACGCTGCTGCAAGTCCAGATACTTTTCCAGCAGCTCCTTGTAATCCTCTTGGGAAGGGCTCATTGAGGTAGGTAAATACTTAGTCTATCGGCAAATTACATAAAGTGCCGTAGTGTAATTATGGTATTCATTTTTACCACCCAATCTGGCAAATTCACCGAATCCGTACATGCCTAACCAAGGAGGGCATTCACCATTTACGAAGAAAGGTGTTTGCATCTCACCTACCAGCTCTTCCTTAATGACGCGGTTGAATAAGAATCGTCCGCGCGCAAGGCAGTCCGCATGGAAGATGGCTACTGGCTTTTTATTTCCAATGCGCGATTTTATTTCCTGCACAATTCTTCCCATCTCTTTAAAGATCAAATCCTCATCTCGTTTGGTGAGGTAAAGCTTTGTGCCAACTGGGCAGTTGGTAGCATAGTACATATCGTTTCCAGAGTGTTTGGTAACTACTCTGAGGATGTGCTTATTTCCTTATTCCTTAGCCAACTGTGGACTAAGTTCTTCTCCAAGAGCTCCTACTGGGATGGTATCGCCGCAAGAGGCATCAGCTGTTAAACCCAGGCGCTCTGTAAATGCTTCCCAGGCTGGTTTTCCATTCAATTCATGAATGATGTGTCCGGTGGATTTGGTAACGATAAGTGGTTCGCCCACGGCTACAAAACCGTGTGTGGCCTGTGTGTCAACGGAAAGACTTGGGTCGCAAAATCCCACGGCATATGCGCCGTGTTCCATCACCTTGTTATCGACGGCCTGATAACTTACAATTCCTTTCATGTTATCCGATGAAGTTGCTCCAAAGATGGTCACCTCTGGCCCCAGTACCTCCTCAAAAGCTTTGATGCAACTGTCATTCGCGATATCAATTCCAGACCCAAGGAAGTACAACATATTGATGCCTGATTTTTGTTCCTTCAGAGACTTAGCCATTTCGAGGCATTTCTCGTAGCTATTGTGTCCGTAAATTCCGTCGCAAGAAGATATGGCAAAGTCTTTTCCTTCAACGGCCATGACGGCTACGTCTTTCATAGACTCACTTACACCTTCTCTTCCCACAACGCCACAACACGAGGTAGCCAGAACTCTGGCGTGTGGTGCCATTTCTCTTGCCTGATCTACCAGATCCTGGTAGTTATGTCCAATAGAGGCATGAATAATGATTAAATCGGCACTGGCATATCGTTCACCCATGGCGCTCTCCAGACACTCCTGGATTGCTCTCTTAGAATTAATGATGCGGCCGCTGGCAGAATAGAATTGTAACATAATTGGCAGAGGTTATGATATTTCTCTAAAAGTAAACATTTTGATGGGTGCCCTACATGACATTTGTCATAACCTTTTTAAAGTTATCTTCATCTACTAGTATTTTGCATTATCAAACCGTACCTACATGAACCTAACGAGTGTACACCACGTTGCCATCATCTGTTCTGATTATTCCCTTTCTAAGAAATTTTATACCGACATATTAGGATTAGAGGTAATTAGAGAAGTGTAC
>JBMSPY010000127.1:0-6481 GCA_049423005.1 Cyclobacteriaceae bacterium | reverse complement strand
TTTTCTTATGATGAAAATGTCATTCTAGAAGATCCTGAAATCGATGTGGTTGTTGAGCTGATTGACGATCCGATAGCTGCTTATCGAATTTTAAAAAAAGCGCTTGAAAAAGGTAAAGCGGTTGTAACGGCCAATAAACGTATGCTTGCAGAACACTTAGCCGAAATTCATGAACTCCAACTACGGTATGGTAAGCCGGTTCTTTATGAAGGAGCCGTTTGTGCCAGCATACCCATCATTCGAAATTTAGAGGAGTATTACGACAACGATTTGATCTCGAGTCTGGAGGGAATCTTTAACGGTTCAACCAACTTTATTCTTACAAAGGTTTTTGAAGAAAGAA
The DNA here is from genome assembly GCA_049423005.1 of Cyclobacteriaceae bacterium. GTDB lineage: Bacteria > Bacteroidota > Bacteroidia > Cytophagales > Cyclobacteriaceae > ELB16-189. The sequence continues at coordinate 6,138 of JBMSPY010000127.1, read as the reverse complement.
AGTCTTATCCCGAAGCCTTAGCTCAGGCACAGCAACTTGGATTTGCGGAATCGGATCCTTCGCTGGATGTCAGGGCCTTTGATCCGAAGTTTAAGTTGGCAATCCTTATTGCACATGCCTTTGGGCAGTTTGTTGATCCCGAAGAACTCGTTCATTTTGGGATTGACCGCATCAGTTCAACTGATTTACGCTTTGCTCGAGAAAATGGACTAACTATAAAGTTGGTAGGTCGGGCATTCAAAAAAGATGGGAAGGTATTTGGTTTGGTCGCTCCACAGCTTTTAGAGTCCACGCATCCATTGAGTGCCGTGCGTAATGAGTACAATGCCGTTACCGTTGAAGGAGCGTTTGCTGAAAAGCAAACCTTTATCGGCAAGGGAGCAGGAAGCTATCCAACCGGATCGGCTGTACTTTCAGATATTAGCGCATTGACCTATGATTACCGTTACGAGTACAAGAAAAATCTACAAGAAAATGGATTGGTCTTTTCCAATGAGGCACAAGTGGAAGTCTTGGTTAGCTTTAGTTCCGGTCAGGTCAGTCATGCTGATTTTTTGAAGGTCACGGATGGTTATCGAAGTGGGCAGACGGAGTACATTCGAGGTCAGGTTTCTTTCGATAAGATAAAGGAATGGTTTGCCCTGGAGGGAGTTAGCGTTTTGCTGGCGCCTGAGGCCGTGATTCAGCCGCTCACGAAAAAAGCGTTATTGACTGTTTAGGTATTGCTTTTCATGAGGTGTGGCAACGCCCCGTCATTGTTACTATCTTTGAAGGATGGGCAACTTGTCGGGATTAGGTCAAGTATTGGTATTTACCGGCGCCGGAATTGTTTTTATTCTGGTGACCCTGTTGGTCTCCCGCCTGATCAGTCCATCCAAGCCAAATTCCGAAAAGAATGAAGTTTATGAAAGCGGCGAGGAGCCGGTAGGATCCTATTGGCCGGCCATCAGTAATGGTTATTTTGTACTGGCCTTACTTTTTATCCTTTTTGAAATTGAAGTCATACTGTTATTTCCTTTGGCTGTTGTTTTTGGAAAATCTACAGATCCCATACAAGCGGGCATCCTTTGGGTGGCCATTAGTGGATTTTTAATCATTTTGGTCGCTGGATTGGCTTATGCCTGGGCAAAGGGTCATCTCGATTGGATGAAACCGAAGCCTGTGAAAAGCACCTTTTTGGGAGCTGTACCTGAGGAACGTTATAAGACCTTTAACGCAAGATTCAAGTAATGGAAACTTCAGGAGCGCCATTAGCTGAACTGGGAAAACCATATCGAGAGTCTTTCGGAAACTCAGGTATCATCGTATCCAAAATTGATGATCTGCTGAATTGGTCACGCCTGTCTTCCATGTTCCCAATGACCTTTGGTTTGGCGTGTTGTGCTATTGAATTCATGAGTACGGGTACCCAGCCTTACGATATGGATCGTTTTGGTATGGCCCCTCGAGCTACGCCTCGACAGTCTGATGTTATGATTGTTGCCGGAACAGTTACCTTTAAAATGGCTGACCGCATCAAAAGACTTTACGAACAAATGGCTGAGCCACGCTATGTCATTTCGATGGGTTCGTGTTCCAACTGTGGCGGACCCTACTGGCAACATGGTTACCATGTTGTAAAAGGAGTCGATAAAATTATTCCTGTTGATGTTTATGTGCCGGGCTGCCCTCCTCGTCCGGAGGCGTTGATCGAGGGCATTTTAAAGCTTCACGAAAAAATTAAAACAGAAAGTTTACTTCAGTCATGAGTGAACAGTTGCTGCATGAAAAAGTTCAGGTTATCTGTGGACGCGATGTTCAGCAGGCTGAACAGTATAGTCCTATTACATTTCGGCTGCAACCCGATGAGTTGATTGGTTTTTTTGAAAGAATTAAATCCGATACTGACCTGTACATTGACCGACTGTCTTGTATTACCGGAATTGATCCGGGAAAGGATTCTGAACATATGGAGGTGCTGTATCATTTGGAATCCATCACGGCAGGTATACTCTTTGCCGTTTTAATTTCTGTCCCAAAATCAAATCCAATTATTCCGTCGGTTCAGTCTATCTGGAAATCTGCTGATTGGTTGGAGCGGGAAATTTTTGATATGTACGGAATTCATTTTTCCGGTCACCCCGATCTTCGAAGAATTTTAATGCCCGCCGATTGGGAGGGTTATCCGTTGCGCAAAGACTACGTTACTCAAAATGAGTACCACGGCATACGGGTTGAGGCTAATGAGGAATCCAAAACCAACTCTCTTTAATGAGCCAAATTGTTCAACCGGGTAGTCCTCTTCTGGTATCGGAACCCAATAAGTTCGATGCCGGTAAGCTGCGCACGGAAGAAATGCTCATCAACCTTGGTCCTCAACACCCTTCAACACACGGGGTATTACGACTCGAGGTTCTCATGGATGGAGAAATTGTAAAAGAGGTAGTGCCCCACCTGGGCTACCTTCATCGGTGTTTTGAAAAGCATGCTGAACGGTTGCCCTACAATCAGGTTATTCCTTTTGTCGATCGCCTCGACTATGTCGCAGCTATGAACTGTGAACACGCGTACGTGCTGGGAGTGGAGCGCATGATGGGTTTGGAGGGAAAGCTTCCCAAGCGTGTTGAGTACATCAGGGTACTGGTGGCTGAATTGAATCGGATTGCTAGTCATTTTATTGCCTTAGGAACATACGGTTTGGACATGGGTGCCTTCACACCTATGTTCTGGATGATGCAGGATCGTGAGCATATATTGCGCATGTTGGAGTGGCTTAGCGGATCACGGATGTTGTACAATTACATGTGGGTCGGAGGCCTGTATTTTGATTTGCCGGTAGGATTTGAAGAACAAGTCAGTGCTTTTGTTTCTTACTTAAGACCTAAAATGGATGAATTGGACACCATCCTCACGGAAAATTCCATTTTCATAGGTCGTACCGCACATGTTGGAGTATTGCCCCTGGAGTTGGCCATCAACGGCGGAGCCACCGGACCAGTATTGAGGGGTAGCGGTCTTCGCTACGATCTTCGCAAGGTGGATGGATATTCCGTTTATCCGGAGCTTGAGTTTTCCATTCCCATTGGTGAAGGAAAAATGGGAACAGTCGGCGACTGTTGGGATAGGACCTGGGTGCGTGTCCGTGAGGTTCACGAATCGTTGCGGATAATCGAGCAGTGCATCACTAGATTGACATCAGATTTAAAGCGCAGTAAGGAATTCAATCCACAGGAATTCGTTCCGGGTAAAATTCGACCAAAGGCTCAGGATCTTTATGCTCGTGTGGAATCTCCTAAAGGTGAGCTTGGTTTTTATTTTCGCGCAGATGGAAAATCAGATATTCCTGTTCGTTGTAAAGTGCGCAGTTGCAGTTTTTCCAATCTTTCCCTTTTGCCCGAAATTTCAAGAGGCGTGGTGCTGGCTGATCTTATTGCCATTATTGCGTCTATTGATGTAGTGATGGGTGAGGTAGATCGGTAGGTGATATGTTGAAAATTCCTAACATCGAACAGATCAGATCCTGGGATGCGGCAACGATTTCCAGAAAGGGAATTTCTTCTTTTGGCCTGATGGAGCGGGCTGCTGCTGCATTCGTAGAGGTGTTCGTTCAGCATAATCCTATCTGTCCTGTTCTCGCCGTTTGTGGGAAAGGAAATAATGGTGGCGATGGACTTGCTGTCTTGAGAATGCTTCAGGAAAGAGGATATTCCTGCGCAGCCTTGATTATCGATGGAGATAGCAAAGCTTCAATCGATTTTAAAAAAAATCTGGAACACGCTGAAGGCCGATTTGCTTTTCATTTGGTTTCTGCTTCCGATCAAATTGACTTTTCTACGGCACCGGTACTTATCGATGCTCTTTTTGGTTCTGGTTTATCACGCAGGCCGGAAGGTTTATTTGCTGACGTCATTCAGGCCATGAATCATAGTGGTAAAAAGATAGTAGCCATCGATATTCCTTCCGGGCTTTTAGCAGATCAGCCAACGGAATGGTTTGTGGTGCAGGCAGACGAAACCATCACGTTTCAAACACCTAAACTTGCTTTTCTGATGCCGTTTGGGATAACGCATATAGGAAAGCTTTTTGTCGCGGACATTTCCTTGGATACTGATTTTTATAAAGAATATTCTTCTTCACATCTTCTGATTCAGGAGGATGATGTTCGCAATTGGATTCTACCCCGAAAGGTGAATGCACACAAAGGCGACTTTGGTCACGCCCTAATAATGGCCGGCAGTTACGGAATGATGGGGGCAGCTGTGCTGGCGTCGCGAGCCGCACTTCAATCCGGAGCTGGGAAAGTAACGGCTGCTGTTCCAGCTTGTGGTTATGAAATCATGCAAGCATCCGTTCCGGAAGTTATGACTCTTACAGATTCCTCAAGAACCTCCCTCTCTGTGGTTCCTGATTTGGAAAAGTATCAGGCTATTGGCATTGGTCCCGGTATTGGTATGTCGAGTGAAACAGTAAAGTGTCTTATGAGCTTGATCGAGCGCTCTTCGATACCGATGGTTTTCGATGCCGATGCGCTGAACATTATTGCTGCACATTCGTCCTTGTTACTTGCTCTTCCTGCGAATTGTATTTTGACGCCACATCCAGGTGAATTTCGTCGATTGGTTGGGGACTGGAAAGATGATTTTGAACGACTGAGACTTCTTCATCAATTTTCAAAAAGGACAAAGGCGGTGGTGGTCTTAAAGGGTGCATGCACCAGTATTGCTGTGCCAAGCGGTGAGGTTTATTTCAATCCTACTGGAACCCCATTTATGGCTACAGCCGGGAGTGGTGATGTACTTACAGGAATGATTGTTTCTTTTCTGGCTCAGGGTTTAGATCCAGTTAAGGCAACTGTGGCTGCCGTTTATCTCCATGGATTGGCTGGCGAAGAGGCCTCAGCTGGTCAGCATCCCATTCTTGCGGGTGACATTATTTCCTCTATTCCTAAGGCCTGGATTCGGCTTTTTCCTGGCCAATAAGCATTAGGTTCCATTTTTTGGCAGAAGGTAAGGAAACCTTCCTGGCATGATTTTCGTTTAATAAGAGGTTATGAAACGGATTTTGATCTTTTTGGCTTTTTCGTTTTTTTCTGAGGCCGTTCATGCGCAAAAATCAGAATTCTTCACTTCCTCTGTGGATCCCGTGAAGGACATCGCCGTATTTCCAAATCCAGCATCCGATTTTATCTCTGTAATTTTTGAAGAAGCTAAGGCCAAGGAGGCCAGCTTGGTAATGTACACCATTATTGGAAATGAGGTCTCCATTGAGCCTGAACTAATCGATGAAAATGAGGTTCGCATCAGGGTTCGAGACCTCCCTTCCGGATATTATTTGATTGCTGTGCGGCATGAAAAAAGTGGACTTCGGGTTACCCGAAAATTCCTAAAGCGCTAATTCAATTCTGAATTTTATACAAATCCCCTCATAGGGGATTTTTTTATGGTTGTTTGCCATACCAAAAATCTGCTACCTTAGAGTTCCTCTGAACCTCTACGTACTATGCAAATAGGATTGATTGGCCTTGGTAAAATGGGTTTTAATCTGGCCCAAAACTTTTCACGGTATCATCATGAGGTGACTGCCTTCGACATCAGTAAACAGGCGATGGAGCGGATTCGTGAAAAAGGTATAAAGACTGTTGCTTCGGTTGGTGAGTTGGCTGATTCGCTTAGTGGCCGAAAGGTAATTTGGATTATGGTGCCAGCCGGCAATGCCGTGGATGTGATCCTCGGCAATTTGAAAAATCACTTACATGCCGATGACATCATTATCGATGGTGGTAACTCTTATTATAAGGAAACCATTTCACGTGCAGGTGATCTGGATCGACAGGGAATCCACTTACTCGATTGCGGCACTAGTGGAAGTGTGGAAGGTGCGCTCAATGGAATCTCAGCAACGGTTGGTGGATTTGTTGGGGCTTATCAGTATTGTGCTGATTTATTTAATTCGATTGCTGCTCCTGGCGGAGTTTTGTATTGTGGTAAATCCGGAAGTGGCCATTTTGTAAAAATGATTCATTGTGGAATTGAATATGGAATGATGCAAGCCATTGCAGAAGGAGTAGAGCTGGTGCATAAATTTAATCCTGATTTGGATCTCGCTTCTATACTCAAGACATGGAATAATGGCTCCGTAATTGAAAGTCATTTATTAAAG
>JBMSPY010000126.1:0-6487 GCA_049423005.1 Cyclobacteriaceae bacterium | reverse complement strand
ATCGCCGCCAAGTAAGGCTACTCGTGGCGCCTTGATAAAGACAAAATCGGATGAGCCAAGATCAGGACCTGCCTCCATGAAGCCCGTCTCCAATGCTGTCAGTTGTCTTCCATATTTTTTAGCAGAGCTTCGAATGAATTGATCAAAATTCGAAACGCCCTCGTTATTTCTTTTGGTTACGACAATGGTACCGGGTTCAAACTTCTTTCCGGCGTAGGTGAAAGCTTTCATCGCTGTCCTTACCTTAACACCAGCCTTCATAAGGTCCGCCAGAAACTCCACGTCTTTCACGGACTCGTAACGGCAGACGTAAGCATAAGGTGCAGTTGCATTGATCTCAGATGCCGTATGAGGAGTAAATGGCTTTGTTGGATTGATTCGCTCCGTGAGCGCCACGGCTCTTAGGCCATAACCATAAATTAAATTCCAGGCTGTGATATCGTACGTTAAAGAATCCGTTAGTTTGGAGGTGGGCTCAAAGACTGTTGTTATAAAACGACCTTTGGGCTGATGGATATTTATGATCAGATCCTCTGCACCAATCGAATAAATTCCTGACTGACGCGTATTGAAATCAAATCCCTTGGCCTGACGCGAGGCCCCAGCCAATCCATGAGTAATACTGTGAGCGTCTAACCACGCACTTAAAGCATTCAATTTATCCTTATTGTTTTCAGAGCGGATCACATAGGTTTTGTATGGAACAGGAAGATTGGTGATGGTTTCTTTGTTGTATTTGGTAAACTCTTCCAGCAATCGGTCCATGTGGATCGATGAGATTTCCACAGTTGACATGCCTGTAGTAAAGTGGTGATCAATCCGATCTTTTAAGGTAAGCGGATCGCCTTCACGCGTGGTGATGTTCAGTCCGGCTCCGATGCCACCCTTTTCATAGGTCATACCAATAGCGCCACTATACGTTGGGTAGGTATCGCCATAGCTCGGGTAATACAGATCAAAGCGTTCTTTGGTAAAGTAGAGCCAGCCTTGGGCATCGAAATACTTCGCATTATTCTTACCAATGATGGTTTGGAATTCGCGTTGCCACGGGGTAATGACCTCGTGATACGGCTCAGCAGCAGGAGCAAAATAATACGGGTTGTTATACCCCTGTTCATGAAAATCTACATGGACTTGCGGCAGCCATTGATTGTACACTTTAATTCTTGCAGCTGATTCTTGTTGCGTGAGCCAGGCCCAATCACGATTCAAATCGTAGAGGTAATGATTTGGTCTGCCTCCCGGCCATGGTTCGCGGTGCTCACGAGCCTGGGGATCGGGATTGGCAGGAGTATTTCCATATTGATTAAAAAAATTTGCATAACGGTCGCGACCATCTGGATTGATACACGGGTCGATGATAACAACAGTATTCTTAAGCCATTCGGCAGATTTTTTATTTAACGGATTGACCAATTCGAATAATGTTTTCATGGAAGTCTCGGTCGAGTTGGCTTCATTACCGTGAACGTTATAGCTCAGCCAGACAATACCAATTTTAGTCGTAGGTTGTCCGGGTAGTACGCCGGCTCTTCTGAGATTATCTTCCTGAATGGTCTGAAGTTTAGAAAAATTTTCAGGCGCGGTAAGGACCGCCATCACCAGAGGTCTGCGCTCATACGTTTCACCATACTGGATCACCTGAACATTGGGCATCACCTCGTCCACGTGCTTAAAATATTCGATAACACGGTGATGTCGGGTGAAGTAGTCACCCAACGAATAGCCAAGAAATTCATCTGGACTTTTGAGCTGTGCAAAAGAATTATTGGCCAACAGGCAGGTCACTAAAATTAAGGTGAGTCTTCTCATGATTGATTGGGTAATGGAATGTGAAGATAAAAAAAGAGGGTGTCAGCGACACCCTCTTCATTTCTTCTTTTATGAACGGTGGTTATGGCTTCTGTGGAGCCGGGGTTACGCCCAGTTTCTTTAGAACAGAATCTGAGATATCGTATTTCTCATCAGAATACAGGAGCACATCGTCGCCACCCATTAACTGTGGATTGATAATGAAGGAATAGCCTTGTTCTTTGGCTACGTCTTCGATGGCCTTACCAACTTTCGTATAAACAGGCTGCATCAGATCAAGTTGCTTCTTCTGAATGGAGGCCTGGGCATCGGTTTGAAATTTTTGAATGTTCTCACCAAGTGCCTGGATCTCGCGCTGCTTGTCTGCCTTAATCACTTCTGAGGTAGTGGCCGGCATAGCTTCGTACGCTCTCATTTTTGATTCGTACTCCTGGTATTTAGCCTTCAGCTGGTTCTCGAGCTGCGTTCCGTGAGTCTTCATCTCATTTTCAATCTGCTTGAACTCCGGCAGTTGGCTAAAGATATAATTCCAGTCTGCATAGCCGATCTTCTGGGCAGCTGGGGCAGTTTGGGCGAACACCACTGCCGATGACAGCACAGTGATCAGGGTAAAAAGTGTTTTCTTCATGTAAGGTTTCAGTTTATTTTATTTTATCGTTTGGATCTCCTAGTCCCAGTTCTTCTAATACAAAGTCAGTATAGTCGTGCCTTGGATCGGTATAAATCATCACCAATTCTCCGGCTTTATCAAAAATAATGGCCAGACGGTTTGATTTAGCAATTTTTTCTGTGGCATCCCAGACTTTATCCTGAAGTGGTTTCATCAATTCTTTTTTCTTCAAAAAGTAAAGCCCCTCGAAACCAAAAACTTTTTTTTGGTAATCGCGAAGCTCTGCTTCCTTTTTTTTGATCTCATCCATTCTTTCTTTTCTCATCTCCTCCGTCAGAAGAACTTCTTCAGCCCGGTAGTTGGCGTAAAGCGCTTGGATTTTTCCATCCATTTGCTCGACCTCTTTTTGCCAACCGTTGGTAAACTGATTGAGTTCATCCTGTGCTTTTTTGAATTCAGGCATCTTTCCGAGAATGTACTCAGAGTCGATGTACCCGAACTTCTGACCGGATGCAAAATTCAGGCCGAAAAAAAAGAAGGTAAAGATAAAGACTAAATTCCTCATCAATTAGCGGATTTGCTGGCCTATGGTGAAGTGGAACTGCTGTCCGCTTCGCTGACTGGCTCCGGGAAGGGTGTCAAATCCATAGCCCCAGTTTAAGCCGATCAGACCAAAAGCAGGCATAAATAACCGAACACCGGCACCGGCTGATTTATAAATCTGGAACGGATTAAATTCCTGAAAATTGCCCCAGTTGTTTCCGCCTTCTGCAAATAAGAATCCATAAATGGTGGCGCTCTGACCAGTTGTTACCGGGTAGCGCAATTCCAATCCGAGTTTATTGTAAACGATACCACCCTGAATGGCATTGGATGTATTTCCGGTTTGAACAGCTGCATAGAATGGAGGAGTGATCCGATTGTTTTCATATCCTCTCAATCCGATAATATCCTGACCCAATACGAATGATTGAAATCCACCAGCCAGTCCATCTCCACCAAGCAGGAAGCGTTCAAACGGTCCAGGTGTAAAGTTGCGTGCATAGCTTCCGATGATACCAAAGTGAGCTTTGGTCTCCAACACCAGGCTTCGGCCGCCCTCAAGCTTTTTAGAGCCGATGAGTTTCAGGTAAAACTTGGTATCGATCATCCACTTGTGTAATTCCACATACTTAAATCGGGTCGCCGCATTTTCTAAATAACTGGCATCGCCTAATAAGGAATATGGAGGCGTCATTGTAAGACTCAAGCTTAGTGACGAGCCACTGGTCGGGTACATCGGATTATCGATGCTGTTACGCGCCAATGTTGTATTAATATTCAAGTTGGTTGTTTTTCCTTCTGCAGGAAGTCCCGGGTAGTTTTTGTAATCGTAAAGCAACCAGGAAACTGAAGTGGATAGCGTAAAGTAGTTGTCGGGCCAGGTTAGGCGTCGGCCAAGACCAATGGTTATACCGGACTGCTTCAACACCCGGGCATCGCTAAAGTCAGGTGTAAACGAGAAGAAGTTAGTAGCTAATCTTGAAATGGATTTATTAACGCTAAAGGTGAATGAGTTGGGTCGCTTTCCACCAAGCCAAGGTTCGGTAAAGGACATGCTGTAGCTCTGGAATGACCTTCCGTTGGCCTGCGCATTGATGCTTAGCTTTTGACCATCACCAACCGGTAGAGGGCGCCAGCGGTCAAAGTGCGGTATATTTCTTATCGAGAAGTTATTAAACGCTAAGCCCACGGTACCGACAAAACCATAAAAACCTCCCCAACCACCTGATAATTGAATCTGGTCATTGGATTGTTCTTCCAGGTTCCATTTAATGTTAACCGTTCCGGCAGCAACATTAGGTATGATGTCTTGCCCAATTTTTTGCGGGTTGAAATATCCCATGGACGACAACATCTGCTGTGTTCTGATAATGTCGGAGCGACGGAATTTTTGACCAGGTACGGTATTCAATTCACGGCGGATGACATGATCATTGGTGCGCTCATTACCAGTAAATTCAACACGGTCAATCGTAGCCTGGTCACCTTCAAACACGCGCATTTCGATATCGATAGAGTCTCCAACAATAGCTACTTCAACCGGTTTTACATCAAAGAACAGGTAGCCGTCATCCATATATAAGCTGCTAACATCGGCTCCTTTCGGATTGAAGTTTGTTCGCTTATCCAGAAGTTCCTTATTGTAAACATCACCAGTCTTAATATCCAGAATCTTATTGAGCGTGGCTGCGGTATGGAGGTAATTACCTGTCCATTCAATTTTGCGGTGGTAATACTTCTTTCCTTCAAAGATTTTGAATTTAACATCAATGGACCGATCCGAGTGGCGCACAATCGTATCAGAAAGTATATCGGCGTCACGGTAACCGCGGCTATTGTAGTATTCGATCAACCGCTTTTTGTCCTCATCAAAATCTGACTTAATGTATTTCGAAGCATTGAATACATTAAGCTTCATATTCTCATGAATGAATTCCTTAGCCTCACGCCACGTTACAGGACGAGCATGTGTAAGCGCTTCTACCGCTTTACGTGGGGTAGCACGGAACAGATTTCCGAGAATTACGCGGTGTATATTCAACCGTGCATATTCATTCGTCTTTTTCAACTGTTTTTTGAGTTTCGTATCGTCCACCTCTTCATTTCCTTCAAAGTCGATGGAGTGAATTCGAACCTTGCCGTTTAAGGCTACATCAATACGAACCCGAACATTTCCCCTGTTAAGGGTGTCTGCCTCAGGTTTTATGGTAACCTCTGTATTGAGGAATCCCTTTTTGACGAAAAACTTCTTTACTGAAAGTTCGGTATTGCGGATCATCGCATCGTTTACGATACGGCCACGGATCAGCTTGATTTCTTCTTTGATAGCCGTCTGACGGCTTTTGTTGATTCCGGTGAAGTAGAATTCAGAAAGCCGAGGACGCTCAGCCAATTGGACCATCAGGTACACATTGTTTCCTTCGATCCGGTCTACTCCGATTGAGACGTCACCGACCAGACCATGTTTCCATAGTTTTCGAACACCTGCACTGATTTTATCGCCAGGAATTTTCACTTTATCGCCAATTTTTAATCCCGTGAGCGAGATCATGGCATTTTTGTCAAGTACGTTCAGGCCAGTCACATCAATACCGGCAATGGTGTATTCCTTGGGGTTTGCGTAATTAAGGGAACCCTCCTCTGGAGTAGGTACCCGTTGTTGATCACGACTGCGTCTGAATTGCGCTTCAGCACCGAAGGCAACAAAAAAAAGCAGAACTAGCGGTAAAAAAATTCTCATGTCAGGCGTGTGGTTCAAGCACTTTTCCAAATCTTCGCTCACGCTGCTGGAAGTCAACGATCGCTTCAAATAAATCTTCTTTTCTGAAATCAGGCCAGAATTTTCTGGTGATGTATAATTCGGTGTAGGCCAATTGCCACAGCAGAAAATTGCTAATGCGCATTTCTCCTCCCGATCGGATGAGCAGCTCAGGATCAGGGATGCCGGAAGTATTCAGGTAATCGGAAATCTTATTTTCTGAAATTTCTTCCGGCGTCAAATGGCCAGCGGCAATATCCTCAGCAATTTTCCGAACGGCCTGGGTAATTTCCCAACGTCCACTATAACTAAGGGCTAAAATGAGTTTTAAACCGTCATTTTTAGCCGTCTCATCCATAGAATCTTTGAGCTTGATTTGGCAGGAAAGGGGCAAACTGGCAATATCTCCGATGGCCATCAGTTTGACTTTGTTTTTATGCATTGTGGCCATTTCCTTCTGAAGGGCATCTACCAGCAACTCCATAAGCCCGTCTACTTCTTCCTTAGGACGACCCCAATTTTCTGTGCTAAACGCATAGAGAGTCAGGTACTTAACCCCTAATTCACCACATCCTTCGGTAATATCCCGAACCGCCTGAATGGCGTTTCTGTGCCCAAAAATCCGGGCAGCACCTTTTTGCCTCGCCCAGCGTCCATTGCCGTCCATTATGACGGCAATATGCCGGGGGAGCTTTTCAGGGGTTATTTGATCGTGAATCGTAGCCACAAGGGCGCAAAAATAGGACTTTTTTGTTATATAATAT
>JBMSPY010000125.1:0-6552 GCA_049423005.1 Cyclobacteriaceae bacterium | reverse complement strand
ATGGCACTAGGTAAAATGGATATTCCACATCAGAATGTTTCGCGAGACGCTTCGTTAGCTCCGCTTACATACGATGTACTTAAATCTGATCCGAATATTCTGAAATCGACTAAACTGATCATCAACACTACTCCACTGGGAATGTCCCCCAATACAACTTCGTTTCCGGACATTCCTTATGAGCAACTGACGGATCAACACCTGGTCTACGATTTAATTTACAATCCTGCCCGGACGCAATTCATTCAGAAAGCCGAGATGCGTGGTTGTCTTGTAAAAAATGGCCTGGAAATGCTTCATCTCCAGGCCGAAAAATCATGGCAGATTTGGAACTCTTGAGTTCCTGTAGAATTACTCTAGACCAATCATCATAAAGGATCCCCAATAAATAGGGTCTGGATATTCCTTTCTGAGATCTTTTTTTGCTTCAACGAAACTACGCCTCATATTACCTGAGGAAAGCCAGCGTTCATAGAAGTTAAGAATTAATTTCTGAGTGGCATCATCGTCAACTTTAAAGATACTCATGATGAGCATTTTGGCTCCGGCTACCAGAAAGGCTCGTTGCAAACCATAAACACCTTCTCCTTGAGAGACTTCCCCAAGTCCCGTTTCGCAGGCGCTGAGTACAACCAGATCGGTGCGATCCAGATTTAGGTTCATGGCCTCATAGGCTGTGAGTACTCCATTCTCGATATTGTAATTGAAGTTTGTTTTCATCAGAATATCGCCAGCGCCTGTTAACAATAAACCTGACTTAAGTAATGGGTTCTCAGCAATTTGATTTTGCGAGGTTGTCATTTCCTCTTCCAATTTTTGTTCTACGGCTGGTGAATAGAAGCCATGCGTGGCAATGTGAAAAATTTTGGGATTGTCCAATTCTTTAACTTTTTCTTCTGTTGCCAGATTCTCTGTGTACTCAGAAGTTTTCCAGCCCTTGTTCACCAAAAGTGTATTTAGTTCATAGATTTCACGCTCCGTTCCGGGTAAATCTGGAATTTTCTTATCGTCTACATTTGAAGCATAGAAAAGAGGATTGCCGAACATCGTGGCTGAGTTTGCCTGGGCAATAGATTTGCCAACTAGCTTTTTGATGTATAGGTCTTTAGTATTGTTGACTAGAACAATGTTAAATTTATCAAGAATGTAAGCGTCCTCTCGACCAGGAAGTGGAATGGCTTCAAGGTTAATCTGATTGTAAACTCCATCAGCACTTAAGTAAATAGTAGAAACAGAGGGGCCAAGTTCTCGCTCCACGGGCTGCCAGAATGCTGCATAGGAGTAATTGTCCTGGTTGCGCAACTGCATGGCGTTTCGGTAGTACTTGAAGTTTCTTCCCTCCATGTCTTTACCGTTTCCGAATTTGATGACTTTCGGTCTGGATTTGTCGGCCATAACATACAATCCGATGTAAACAATTGAATCGGTAAAGGTGTGATTGAAATGTCTGTACCTCAGAATCTCCAGAGCTACCTCATTTTTATTGAGAGCACTTTGAACATTTTCGTAAGTCACTTTTTTATTTTCAAAATTTTGTCCAAAAAGCTCAGATTTCTCGCTCAATTCTTTTTCTAGGCGTTCCACCTCAGCTCCAAGAATTTGAGGATCAATTTCATTCTCAGCCAATTGAGTGGGACTCATACTTAATGCTTGGGTTAAAAGCTCCTTCTTTTGAATCCACAGGTTGTAGGCATTCTTAAGTTCAGAATTGGTGCTATTCTGAATTCGCTCACGAATTTTAATCGAAGAGCTCAGCAATAAGGCCTTAGTCAGTAGCTGGTTGTTAAAGACTCTTCCACTCAAATCTTTAAAATCGTCCAGTTGGCTAAATGCAAGGGTATTGTAAAACTCAAAGTCTGTACGAATGGTGTTCCAGTACTTTGCCTTTTCCCGTTCACTGAGTGCAGGAAAGAACTGTTTGATGTAGGTCTCGTAATTCAGTAAGGCTTCTTCAATATTCTTTTTGGAACGCTTGAAGTCTTTAGTCATATAATAGACCCTGCTCAGCTTGGAAAGAATCTTCACATATTCTGGATGATTTTTGCTGAAATTTTCCTCGTAGATAGCCTTTCCCTTATTGTAAAACTCCTCTGAACGTTCATAGTGGTGGCTATGGTAATAGACATCGCCAGTTAGGGAGTAAATACTGGCTGCTTTAATGTTGTTTTTAGAGCCGGTCTTTTTGCTCCAGATGTTTTCTGCTTCCGATAGCACGGCGAGTGCCTGTGGAAATTGCTTTATTGCAATTGAAATTACGGCAACGTCCTTGAGCACATCGGCATAAGGTGGCGTATCGGGTCCCAGACGTTCGGCTATAATGCTGCGTGCTTCGGCCAGGGTTTTCATTATTGATTTGGGATCATCACCCCGCTCTTTACGAATCAGGCTGAGCATGGATAAGGATTTGGCTACTTCCAAGTGACTCTTACCAAACTGAGCCTCCTGACTAGTCATAGCCTTCATGATGAATTGTTCAGCTTTTTCGTAATCACCAAGTGTGAAGTAAAGCTCTGAGAGGAATTTCTGAGCTATGGCAGATTTTGTGGATTTTTCCCCGTAAACATCTAAGGCAATTTTGTATGCACGTTGGGCAATTTTATCCGCATCCGTATAATCACCCCGAACTAATAAAAGCTGTGCCTTGTTTACCAAGGGCTCAATCAAACGGCTTGTTGATAATCCAAAAAGTCGCTCGTATTCGCCGACGAGGTTATCCAATAATTCATTGGTTTGACTGTATTTTCCAAGTTGGATATACAATCCGGATAAATCCCGTGCTGCAGCTAACTCATCAAAATCCAGTCCCTCATCTTTTGACTTTCGAATGATGGTTGTTGCACGTGTTAAGTTGTCCTCCGCCTCAGAAAACAAGCCTTTCATACCAAGTAGCTTGGCCTGAATTTCAAGATTATTGACGTACGCAGGTTTCCATTGAGGCTCTTTGCGATACGGATCAAGAATTTGAAAAGCACGATTCAAATCCTTTTCAGCCTGTTCGTATTGGCCAATTTTAATTCGTAAACTTCCAATCAGGTTTAGCTCAACCCCATAAGCCGGATCGTCGTTGGTAAATTTATTTCTGGCCAGTTTACCAGCAAGCTCCATTGTTTCTGAAGCCTTACTGTATTGGTCGTTGATTTCGTAAAGGTTACCAAGATGATTGAGGATTTCTAAATGATCTTTTTGCCAGGCGCCAATCTCATTCTTCACCACTGAATCGTAACTCACGGTATAAATTTTTAATGCTTCCGGGAGTTTATTGGTGTAGTCTAAAAGATAATTGGCCATTTTCAGTCTCATCAGGTGTGTTTCCGGAGCATGTTTTCCAAGGATTGCTTCCTGAATATCAATGGCTTTTTGTAGGTATGTCTCCGCTCCACGATAATTTCTTTGCCGAAGGGCTAAATCAAACAAGAATAGATTGATATCTGAAGAAATTTTATGGTTCCTCGGAAGATTTGCGCTATTGGCCATCAGAACTATAGCCTCTGAAAATAAGTTTGCAGAATTGTCCTTTGCTACCCGTGCATCGTATTCAATAGTTTTCTTTTTAACCTGATGCAAGCTCAACTTTGGAAAATTATCGTTTAGTATCTTTTCATACTGGTCCAAAATATTTTTGTACTTACTAGAATTACCCTGCAAAAGAAGATAGCGAAGCAAGTGTTGGTACGATTCCAAGGCCAATAAATGAGAATTTTTCTTTCCTTGAAGAATGTTGTTGAGTGCCTGCTCGTAGCCTGCATGCTTAGGGAAATCCTGGTTGGTGCCGAGCCCATTTTCAACCAGTAGGTCGGAGAATAAGATCTGATTTCTCACGTATTCTGGTGCGCTCATACCCATGTTTCGGGCAATCCAGGAGCCAGCTGATACAAATGCCGAATCGGCGCTTTTTAAATCGCCTTTGTTTCGATATGCGTTCGCGATCGCAGTAGCCCAGCGCGCGTAATCGCCAAAGCGCTTTTGTACTTCTGCTTCATTCAATTTTCGGGTCTTGGGCTGGCCTCGTTCATCAATGTATCCTTCCTGACGCTGCAAACGTCCTGTAAAGAACGTGGCCTCACTGTACAATAATTTGAGTGCTTCCCGGTAATACCCCTGCCCGGTCATACACTCAGCCAAATTCAGGTCAATTCTGGCTTTTAAGTCATCATTTAAGGATCCTGAAGCCTTTAGAATCCGGGTTGCCATTTCAAGCCAATCCCGACTTTTCAAATAACTTCCAAATTGATTGTAGTATTCACCTGCCTCAATCAGAACGAGGGCATGCGGTTGGCTATTTTCGGTGTTGCTTGCATCCGAATAGCGAATGGCCTGAAGGGTGTTGGTTTCAAATTCACTAGTCATCCCCATCGCCAAGGATATCTTCGCTTTTGTCAGCATAATTTGAATGCTGTAGCGGTTATCCTTTCCAAATTTTTTATCGGTCTTTGACTTGAACTTTTCTAAAAGGTCATTGGCCGCTTTGTAATCGCCGGTTTGATAGGTATCCTCTACTTTTTTAAATGCTTTATCGTATTTGGCCTGTGCATGGCCGTTCAAAAAGCAAGCTGTTAGTAGAAAAAGGAAGACAATTATCCTCTTCATGGTATAAAAGGGTAAGTAGTAAAGTTACAGAATTGTCCACGAAAGTAGGAGAGGGCTTCAACGAAGAAACCTACTTTCAATATCCGTCTGCCTGATCCTCTCCACGGGGATCGGCGCCACCTTCAAGTTTGCCATCCTTCAATACGCGTATGGCATCAACAGCACCATAACGGCCACGGGATTTGAATTGATGGCCTTTTTTTACCAATTGAAGACTATCGTTTGGTTTGAACGCTTTTGGCTCTGTAAAAACCACGTCAGGTGCCCATTGACTGTGGAAGCGAGGGGCAGTTACTGCTTCCTGCATGGTCATGCCGTGATCTATCACATTGAGAATGGTTTGAAATACTGAGGTGATAATGGTGGTGCCACCAGGTGTTCCAACGACCATCACCAATTTTCCATCTTTTTCCAGAATTGTCGGTGTCATGGATGATAGCATTCTCTTACCAGGTTCAATTTTATTGGCTTCGCCACCGATAGCCCCATAAAGATTGGGTGCGCCTGGCTTTACACTAAAGTCATCCATTTCATTATTGAGCAGAAATCCAGCACCACCGACCACTACTCTGGAGCCGTACCCTCCATTTAGCGTGGTGGTAACAGAAACAGCATTACCCTGTGCATCTACTACCGAAAGGTGAGTAGTTTCTTCTGATTCATAGGGAAGTTGACCTTCTTTAATGGTCGAACTGGATGTTGCTTTTGTTTCATCAAAATCAGCCATGCGGTTTTTGATGTAGTCCATTGAAGTTAGTGCAGCAACCGGAATCTCTTTATAATCCGGATCGCCCAGCCAATAGGCCCGATCGGCGTAGGCTCTCCGTTCCGCTTCAATCATCAGATGTACTGTTTTGTCCGAATTAAATCCCCATTTAGAAATTGGATAGGGTTCAACGGCATGTAGCATCTGAAAAAGTAAAATGCCACCACTGGATGGGGGAGGCATGGAGATAACACGGTGACCCCGGTAGGTGGACTCTAATGGTTTGCGCCAGACTGCAGAGTAATTGATAAGGTCCTCCATGGTGATAAGTCCGCCGCCACGCTTCATTTCTTCCACCAGTAACTTGGCTATGGAGCCGGAATAAAATCCATCCCTTCCGGCATCTCTGATTCTTTCTAAAGTGTTTGCAAGATCAGTATGCTTGATCGAATCACCTTTTTTCCAGTTGCCCAAAAGATGTTCTGGTAGCATCGTATTGTATCTTTTCAAATCCTCCTGAATACCATTTAATCCTTCTGCCTCATCCTGTGTCAATAAAAATCCTTTGCGCGCAAGGTCAATAGATGGTTGGACTAATTCATGCCAGGGAAGTTTACCGTATTTATGATGCGCTTCAGCGAGTCCGGCCACGGTGCCGGGAACACCGGAGGCGTGGTGTCCGCGTAGACTTTTTAATGGAATGGGCTCGCCTGTTTCACCCAAATACATCTCTGGAAAAGCAGCAACTGGTGCTTTTTCACGGTAATCCAAAGCATCAACATGACCATCTGCAAAACGGGCAACCATGAAACCGCCTCCACCAATATTACCCGCTCCAGGGTAAACAACGGCTAAGGCAAATTGGGTGGCAATAGCTGCATCAACGGCATTTCCACCTTTTTTTAATATATTTTTTCCAACTTCTGACGCTAATGGATGCGCCGATACGACCATAGCCGAACTGGTTACCAGTCCTGTTGTACGCTCCGGTTTGGTTGTTTCCGAACAGCCGACCAGCAATAAAATGCTCAATGCAGAAAAGAGAAATTTAGTCATGACAGTTGGCTGTTTCATCAGAAGGCAGGAAATCAAATGAATCGGTTGATAAGGTTTTCTAAAAATTCTTGCTGGCCACTTCGTGTTTCCGGCTCTCCAATTTTTATCGCTATGTCCCGAAGTTGTGAGAGATTTAATCTTCCGTTTTCAAAATCTTTTCCAGGGCCTTCGTTGAAGGAAGCATAGCGTGTCTTACGAATTTG